>NZ_JANKBZ010000019.1 GCF_024623785.1 Archangium lipolyticum | reverse complement strand
CTACCAGGCCATTCCCATGATGCCCGAAGACACGCTTCTGCCCTTGATGGCTCGATTCGTTGAATTGCTGGCCGAACAACCCGTTTTCCGGGAAGTTTTCGGTCCAATATGAGGGGATGGCTCAGGGGCACCCTTGCAATCTTGTGTTTCGAGAATCCTTTCCTGCTGTCTGACGGTGTGCCTCACGCTCGCCGCGCTGCTGCCCGCGTCCGCCCTGGCGATGGACGGCGCGGCCTTCGAGCAGCTCCACGCGCGCGTGAAGAAGGAGGGCCTCTCCGACGCGAAGATCACCGTCCTGAAGACCGCGGCCTCCACCAACACCTTCACCTGCGAGCAGGTAGCGCGTCTGGCCAGCCAGCTCTCCTTCGGCGATGACAAGCTCGAGGCGCTCTCGGCGCTCAAGGGCCGCATCGAGGATCCAGAGAACAAGGCCAGGCTCGTCAACCTCTTCAGCTTCGACGACGAGAAGGCGAAGGCCGAGCAGCTCCTGGCCGACCTCCAGAGGGCCACGCCCGCCCCCCCCAGCGCCACGCCGGCCCCCGGCAGCGCATCCGCCCCCGGCGGCACCGGCGAGACGACGCCGCTGCTGGTGAACCAGGTGGGTGCCTGGCCGGATGCGGACGTCCACGCGCTCGTCGCGGCTCTCAAGAAGGAGCGCTTCACCGATGACAAGATGAACGTGCTCAAGACGGCCATCGCCAGCCGTCCCGAGGGCTTCACCTCCGCGCAGATTCAGCAGCTCGTCCCGATCTTGACCTTCAGCGACGACATGGTGAAGGCGGTGACGCTGATGGACGAGCACATGCTCGGCATGACGTCACGCGAGGTGCTCGGGGTGCTGGGCAAGTACTCCTTCAGCGATGACAAGCTGAAGGTGCTGCGCGTGCTCAAGGACGCCATCACCGATGCGGAGAACAAGTTCATCATCCTCGACGGCTTCACCTTCGGTGACGACAAGGAGGAGGCGCGCAGGATTCTCGAGACCCTCAAGCCGCGCAGCCCGGTGTATGGCACCATCCGCAGCAAGCGCGTCATCTTCGTGGTGGACGTCTCCGGCAGCATGGAGGCGCGCTTCACCACCAACCGTGGCGAGACGCTCAACCGGCTCCAGTTCGTGCAGCGCGAGCTGCAGTCCGTGCTGAAGGAGCAGCTCCCGGCGGGCGCGAAGTTCAACCTCGTCATCTTCTCCTCGGGCGTGCAGACGTGGAAGCCCGGGCTCATCGCGGCTACTCCGCAGTCGGTGCAGGAGGCGGTGCAGTACGTGAGCGGGCTGCGCCAGAACGGCGGCACCAACATCCACGGCGCGCTGGAGAAGGCGTTCGCCGACCCCGAAGCGGACTCCATCTACTTCCTCACCGATGGCATGCCGTCGGAGGGCAAGAAGACGGCCAACGCGGCCATCCTCCAGGACGTGGCCGCCTGGAACGCCCAGCGCAAGGTGGTGGTGAACACCATCGCCTTCCTGATGGGCAAGACCAGCGGTGACAACAAGCCCAAGTCGCGCGAGCTGATGCTCCAGCTGGCCAAGGCCACCGGCGGCGTCTACCGCTCCATCGAGTAGAGCGCGCCGGGCTCAGCGCTCACGGAGCGGCGGCAACTCTGCCTGGTCCATTCGCGGCGTCCTCTCCTTCATCCGCTCCTTCCTGGCCGCTGCCTCAAGCCCCGCGCTCGCCTCCTCCGCACCTGCTTGGGGGAGCGGGAGGTGGGGCGCGTAGAGCGCCAGTTGGAACTGCGGCGCGTGGAGTTGCATTTCACCTGTTGACGAATGTGCCCGCCGAGCGCCTGGGAGCCCAGGATGTGATGAGGCTCAAGCGGAGCCCTTCAAGGCTCGGGGCGTTGGATGTCCGACGCAGGAAGCAGGCGGGGGCGGCCCCCCAGCACGAGCCACCATGAGCCATCGCGCCAGAACAGGTTCTCCGTCCAGACCAGCTGCCGACCATCGGCCCCCCGCGTGCGGATGGTGGCGCTGAGCACCTCGGGGGAGAGGTCCTGGGTGATGCGGATGTCGGCCCCGAAGGCCGTGGCTCCGCCAAAGCGCTGGAGCCGGTCGTCCACATCCTTCGCGGCATCGTAGTCGGCGGGCACCAGCTTCAGGATGCCACCGCGATCCCGATCCTGGAGCGCGTACAGGTACTGGAGGATCATTCCGTGGGCGGCGGGCTTGGCGTCGCGCAGAGCGGGGCTGCTTGCTCGCTGCCTCCAGACGGTCACCCCAACGCCCGCCAGGGCCGCGAGGGTCACGAGCACGGCGACGGTACGACGAGAGCGCATGGGTTCTCCAGGCCCGCAGCCCCTTTACTGGCGTGCCACAGGTGAGCAGGACTCCCCTGACCGAAGAGCCCAAGGGAGGCTCAAGGGGAAGGACTACGGCTCTACCCATCAGGTACGATGGGCATAATACCACGCGCTCGGGAAGGCCGCGATAAGGCTGCTCAGTGAGCGATTCAGCGTGTCCGTCGAGTGATAGGTGAGGTAGCGCTCGCTTCCCGAGGTCTGCGTCACAATCATGGTGTGGTTGATGTTGTTGTCACGCTCGAAGTCCATCTGGAGCACGTCCGCGAGGGCCAGATACCAGACGTTGCTCAGGGTGGTGGTGCGTCCGCTGCCCGTTGCGAAGAAGTACCAGTTGTGCGCACCCGCCCACGTGTAGGACTGGTTCAAGGAGGAGTACCACCAGACGCTGCTGCTCTGGTACCAGCCCTCGACCATGCTCCAGCCGCCCGCGTACATGGCCTGTGAGATGAAGTTCGTGCAGTCGTTGGAGAAGCTGCGGTACGCGGGGTTGCGGCCATAGGCCCAAGTGGTGGCGTAGCTGACCATGGCCGAGTAGTTGTAGGATGCCACACCCTGCTTCAAGGAAGATTCGCCGTCCGCGGTCAGCGGGCTGAACTTCGAGAGCTCCGCCACACCTTCCGGAGCGGGCAACCGCTGCGTGAGCGAATCCAGGGAGACCGTCACCACCTCGTTGATGGGCGCGAGCGCGTCCGGGTCCAGCAGCCGTACGTCCTCGAGGACCCAGGTGTCACCCTGCCGCGAGAACGTGAACTCACGCTCGACGCGAAACGCCGTGTAGGGGGGCTCGTCACCGCGAATCCGGGCATAGTCGAAGTAGGACCGCTCCTCGACGCGCGAGACCAGCCCGCCGTCAACCTCGCGGGTCTCGATGATGCGCACGTCGGTCTTGAAGCCCGTGTAGCGCTCGCCAAGCCGGGACAGGGTATCGCGCAGCTCTCGCAGCGCCAGGTTGTCCCGGGTGACCCGCGCGGCCAGGGCCGCGGAGAGGTGCTGCGGCACAGGAGCGACGGACGGGTTCGAGCCGTCCATCAGCTGCTGGTTGCGGTCTTCCAGGAACGCCCTGGCTGCCAGCGCGATCTGGGCCTCGATGGCCGTCGCGTCCGCCACCCCGGCTGAGGTCGTGGCGGCTGCCTCTGGTTGGAAGTCGGGCGAGGCGGGCCCGAGGTCGTCGGCCCCTCCTACACCGCAGGCAGACAGCAGGGCCGCGGTCATCATCGCGGCGGCACGTTGGATGAAAGGCTTCGCATACGGAGGTTTCACTGGGGTGGCCCGGGTCATGACTGCCCCTTGGTTTGCATGGATGACAATGCATGAAGCCAAGGTGAGCGTTCACATCATGGCGTGGCCTTCCTGGCAATGCATTGACTGCCAGATGCTGAACCACGAACAAGGGATTGAACATGACCCGGGAGGGTATGCTTTTGTTCAAAAACCGAGCATAGGCGGCATGGGAGCCCTGTTGCGGGCGAGGGCCGGGGTAGGTGGTCGTCCAGGAGGGCCGCGCGACACGCATTGGACGGTGCAGGAGGGCCCCGAGCAGGCCCGCCCGTCGCCCTCCAGGCCTCCCCTCCCCTGCGCAGACGACCGCTCGCCTTGGGCTCCGCCAGAGAGCGCATCCCTCAGCCGTGCATCACTCCCACAGCGCCTGCTGCGCTGGCCCCCTGGCAGGTGCCTGGGGTGGGGGCTGCTCGGGCAGGTGCAGATGGCGAAGAATGCGCCGGATGACGCTGCCCTGGGTGAGGTACGCCAGCACCCGCCGCCTTCCTCCGCACCTCGGGCAGGAGAAGACGTCCACTGCGAACCTCTTGCCTAGCAACCCCGCCCCATCCAGCCTCCGGGCGCGCTGACGCTTCCGGCACATGGCCCGAGCTGCCGCATCTGAAGCTGGTGCCTCCTCCTCGCCCGGGGCCGCCGCTGCGGAGACCAGAAATGGTCGGACTCTCGCCCCCGGGGCAAACACGCCATGGAAGCGGATGAGGTTCGTCCTCGGTGGAGGCACCAGGGATGCCACACGCCGTAAAAGCTCCAACCCGGTGAAGAGCAAGTGCGTGGTTCCGTTCGGCAGCGGGCGCTTCATCCGATAGGCGATGCGGCCGTCCTCCGCTCGTGACAAACGCTCCAGCGCCAACGCTCCGCGTGCTCCATAGCGACACAGCCGCTCCAGCCCCTGCTTGTCGTTCGCGTGAAGGTGCGTGTTGGCATGCAGGGAGAAGCCCTCCAGGAAGGCACACCGGGGTTGCTTGCTGGGAGGAGGCCGGACGTCCACCTCCGTCCAGCGCAGCCGCTGCTGTAGCGAGTGCGCCTGGTATGCCAGCAGCGCGTCCTCGGGCCCTTGTGCGGGGAGGGTCCCTCTTTTGTCCAGAAGGCGCAGCACCCGGTGACGCACCACCCGCAGCAGTCGCTCCACCTCACCTTGCGTGGGCGGGGTCAACGCCTCGAAGCGCACGCCGCCCTCCCGCGGCACGAAGACGCCGTCCGGCACCAGCGAGTGGAAGTGAGGCGTCACTTGCAAAGCCGAGCCGAAGAACTGGATGAACGACACGGCCCCGACCTGCCCACCCCGCAGGCCCTGCCGCTGTGCCCTCCGGCGCTGCAGGGCGAACACCGCGCGCAGGAAGACGGTGAGGACGTCCGAGAGCAGTCCCGCATCCTTCAGCAGCACCCACCGCACCCGGTGTGGAAAGGACAGCGTCCATTGCCGGTAGGGCACGTGCGGCAGCACCCGCTCTACCAGGTGCTATCGACACCGGGGTCTGCGCGACGTCCGTGCGCACCCTCTGGCCACGAGGTGCGTCTCCTTCGAGGTGGGTGGAAACTACCGCTTGGACGGTTCAGGCCACAGGGTCGCGGACTCGATGTTCTTGACCGTCACGAGGCTCTTCTTCGTCCGGGGGTCGAACACCTGGGCCGAGCGCGTCTCCCCCATGACGAAGACGAGCAGCATTCCACCGCGCACCTGGAAGCCGAGGCGTTCACCCGGCCTGGCCGCCAGCCCCTCGAGTTCCACCAGGTTTCCGTCCTGCTCCCAGCGTACCGGGACGGTGGGATAGGAGGACTCGTCTTCCGGATCCTGGGCCGTCCAGTAGTACAGCGCTCCACCCGGCGTGGACAGGGACATCCACTTTCCAATCTTCCCCTCCGCCTGCCCCGGCAGGGCGGCGTCCAGCTTCTTCACGGCGGCCTCCGGAGCCGATTGTCCGGGCAGGTCCCCGAACAGGGAGAGCGTCTGATCGGGCAGCGCCTTGGCGGTGTCGAGCACGTTGACCCCGGGGCCTGAATCAAAGGTGGTGGGCTTCGACTCGACATTCTTCCAGTCCGCTCCCTCCTGCCGGAACGCGAGCGCCTGCCCCCGGGTGCCCTCGTCCTCCACCGGCACGTCGGAGACGAGCGCCACCAGGCGCCCCTGGCTATCGAAAGCCATCCTGTGGATGCGCGGCGTGTCGGAGCCCTGTCCTCCCAGCGTGCCGAGCAGTCCCTTCAGGTCCTCCGGCTTGCCGCTCTTCGCCGGGAAGTCCACCCGCCAGACGCGCGGCTGGGTGCGATCGCCCATGGCCGGGTTGAACACCAGCCCCACGTTGCCGTCCGGGCTCCAGGACAGCTGGGACTCGTCACACGCCGCTTCGAAGGCGAAGACGGTGGGCTCACCGGAGGGCAGCGGCTGCCGTACCCACTCGCAACGCTGGGCGTCCACGGGCTTGAGGTACGAGAGCGCCGAGCTGAAGGCGGGCGCCGGGGTGGGCGCCTTGCCTGGCGTGGACGCGGTGACGGCATCCGGGGCCGGGGCGGCGGGAGCGGGGGGGTTCGACTTGCAACCCGCCACGACGAGGGCGGCAGCGAGCAACGGACGATACCAGCGAAGCAGGGGCATGGAAATCCTGGGCCTCCGGAGGGAAGGGGGCGGGAGACCAAGTTCGGGTTTCGCACTTTTTGGGTAGGCTCGAAGGGGGAGTGCAGGGGACTCGACTTGAGGCTCCTGCTCACCCAGTACGTAGTGCTCTTCTTGGTGCTTGTCCCTCTGAAGCTCTCGGGGAGACTCCCCATCGCGAGCAGCACCATCTGCGGCAGGGAAACCATCACAGGTCAAACCAAGGGGAGTCACCGAAGGAGTTTCTACGGACCTTGGTGCTCCATGAGTCCTCCGAAAACGCCCATGTTTCCCTCTGGAGCCACGTTCCCCCCTCTGCGTACAGTCAGTTGGGCCCCTGAAAAAGTGCGAAACTCGAACTTAGAGGTTGGTCGTGCTCGGTGTGAGGGTCTCGGCCTCGGAGCGGAGATGGCCGAGCCATGCCGTGATGGCGGCCTCGAGCTGGCCTCGCATGGTCTCGGGGTCCTGCCGGACGACTTCACCGCTCCAGGACTCGACGGTGCGGACCAGGGTGGTCCGGCCAGTCGAGTCACCGGGTTCGAGAGTCCATACGTGGATGCCAAAGATTCCATGGGTGTCGCCCGACCAGGCGAGCCGCTTGCCGGGTACAACCTCGCCGAGGGTGGAGACGATGGCGAGGCCAGCGGTCGTCCACCGGAACGTCGAGCCAACCGCTACCGCACCGCCGAGGACGGCGGTGCTGATGTCGGGGTTCCAGTCCGGCCACCGGTCGATCTCCGTCAGCAGGTCCCAGACACGGGCGGGTGGGGCCAGGACCCGGATCTCCTCGGCGACGATGACGGGGGCCTTCCGGTCGATGTCCATGGACGTCTCGAATGAGATGGGAGCGAGAGCCACGGTCATGCCTCCGCCGGAATCCACGAGCCGTGCACACCACCGGGGACGTGGCGGGGAAGCTCCACCACCGCCACGGGCTCGTCAGCGATGTGGGTGGCGTCGAGCACGAGCAGCTCCGCCGGCGACTGGTCGGCGTTGCTCACCACGGTGAGGATGTAGCCGGCATCCTCGCTGGTAGCTCCAGCCGCGGGCACGAATACCCCTTCGCTCGGCAGTTGTCCGGGGCCGAAGGAGCGGAGCTGACGGGTGCCCGTGGTCAGGTCGTGCTTCGCCAGGGCCCAGGGACCCCGCTCGCCATCGGGAAGCGCGAGGGCGTACCCGTACCGGAAGGGCTGCCCGACCACAGCGGGACTGACCGTGGGGAACTCGACGATGAGGTCATCCACGGTCCGCGAGCCGATGACTCCCTTCTGGGGGTCGAGGATCCATCGCCGGTGGCTCGCCCCACTCAGGAGGCTTGGACCCCGGTCGGCACGACCCGCCCACCAGGCCGTTGACCGCACCCAGCCGGCGCGGTCGAACGCGGGGGCGTCGAGGACGACCCTGCCCTCCGCGTCGTCGTAGGCGTTGGTGACGTGAAGAACGTAGAGGGGGTCGACCTCGAACCAACGGACGGTTCCGCTCTCGCGGGACATGATTCCGATTCGTGCCGGGTAGTCGTCGTTCCATGCGTAGGGCATGCCCGACGTGTCGTTCATGTCGAACACCACGGGCATGTCGAACCAGACGATGTGGCGCCGGGTGATGGCGAAGTCATGCATCAGCGATGGGCCGGCGCCGGGCACCACCTCTGCCCGGATGATGTCTCCCTGGGGCGAGGCGACGTAGTAGGTGAGGTACGGAGGGAAGGGTCCATAGCCGAAGAAATGCAGCTCTCCGGTGCGCGGGTCGCTCTTCGGGTGGGCCGTCATCGGAGTGGTGAGCCTTCCCGCGAAGTCGAACACTCCCACGGTGTCGAGCTCGGGCGTGACCTGGAAGGGAAGGCCCGCCTCGTTGAGGGCGAGAATCCGGCCCGCGTGGCTGATCGCATGGGTGCCAGCGGAGTGGGCGGTATAGTCAGGGCCGTGTTCGGTCATGTAGGGCGCGCCCTGGAGGGCGGGCGTTCGGACCCAACGGTTGCGGTAGGATTCGGCTCGCCCTTCATGGAGCCGAATCCCATGGAGCATGCCACTGCCCTTGAACCAATGAATCGACATGACGCCCGGCATGGGATTGTGGCCGTTGCGCACAAGCTGCCCATGGAGCTCGGCCGGCAGGGTGCCTCGCACTCGCAGGTGGGTGGCGGTGATTTCGTCGGGGACTGGCGTGAACGGACCGGTCAGGAATGGAGCGGGGGTGGTCATGTGCGTGTGTCCTCGTGGGTCAGGGGTTGTGGGTTGCAGGTGAAGCAAGCGCCGCCGGCGGGGTGGGTGCGCGCAGCGCCAGGAGCGCGGCGAGCCGAGAGCCAGCCGTCGTGCGAGGCACCCGCGAGACCATGGGTGAGGAGACCGAGCGCTCCGGTGACCAGGAGGGCACCGGGGGCATCGAAGGCCGGCCGCTCGGAAGGCCTGGGGGATGAGACGACCCGGGAACGGGACATGGCCAGGGCCACGACCACGAACGGGACGGCGACGACGAACACCGAGCGCCACCCGAATGTCGCGGTGAGCAGCCCTCCCGCGATGACCCCCGCGGCACCGCCCGCACCGGACACCCCTCCCCAGACACCGAGAGCCACTCTCCGGGCCTCGCCACCCGGATAGAGGGTGAGCGCGATGGACAGCGCCGTGGGAGACAGGACGGCGGCGGCGACGCCCTGCAGGCCTCGGGCGGCGATGAGGGAGCCGGCCCCAGGCGCGACGGCGGCGGCGAGCGAGGCGATACCGAAGGCGGCCAGGGACACCGTGAAGACATGGTGGCGCCCGAGGATGTCGGCCGCCCTCCCGCCAGCGAGGAGGAAGCCGCCAAAGGCCAGGACGTAGGCGTTGACCACCCAGGTCAATCCGGCTGGCGCGAGCCCCAGGCCACCACGAATCGACGGCAGCGCGATGTTGACGATGGAGGTGCTCAGCACCACGACGAACTGGGCCAGGGCCAGTGGGACGAGCGGCCGGAAGTCGCCGACGGAGGCACCGGTCGCACGCGCTCTTTCGTTAATGGCTGTCATATTGGTTATATGCTGTAACCAAACTAACCGCATGACGCAAGCGCGTGACCCTATTATTCTCAGGTCCATGTCCCCCCCTCCTCTCTCCCGGCGCGAGCGCATCCATGCGGAGACGGTCCGTGAGATCCGCGGCATCGCCCTGCGACAGGTCGACGAAGGAGGCCTCGCGACGCTCTCTCTCAACGCAATCGCGAAGGAGCTGGGAATGTCTGGCCCCGCCCTCTACCGGTACTTCGCCTCACGGGACGAGCTGCTCGGCGCGCTTCACACCGACATCTACGCCCAACTGGTGACGGCGGTCCGGGAAGCGGCCGAGGCGTCGACAGGGCGCTCACCCTCCGCGCACCTGGCCGCGTACGCCTCCGCCTACCGTGGCTGGGCGCTGAAGCATCCACGCCGGTACGCGCTGCTGTTTGGCGGGCGTGCAGAAGATTACAAGGACCCGGCCGAGGCCATCGCCGAGATCCACGAAGGCATGCTCCTCCTGCTGCGACTCCTCGCCGACATCGCTGGCGACCGGCCGGTCACCAGGCCTCCCGACGCGCTCGACCGCCAGCTCACGGCCTGGTCCCGGCGTCGCGCCGGCAACGCGAGCTTCCCGCCGCACATCCTGCGCCTGGGCGTCCTCTTCTGGACGCGCCTGCACGGCATCGTCAGCCTCGAGCTCTCCTCTGTCTTCAAGGACATGGGACTCGACGGGGGTGCGCTGCTCGATGATGAGGTCAAACGCATCATCGACGCAGCCGGGGGCGGCCACTAGTCGGGGCCTGAAAGCACCGGGGCCGGAGACCGCTGAGATTCCAGCAGCTTCCGGCCCCGGTTTCAGTGTCCCCGACGGGATTCGAATTCGTCGGGGTCCACGGTTCACTGACTTACCCGAGGAGGATCAGTTGGGCGTGACGCAGGAGCAGGTGCTGGCCTGGGTGTAGCAGGCGTTGCTCGAGCCGGCGGCCACCACGGAGTAGCAGTACTGCCGGCCCGGGAGGACCTCGGTGTCCGTCCAGGTCGTGCCGGTGACGGTGGCCTTGAGCGCCTTGCCGAAGTTGCAGCCGGCGTGGCCCTCGGTCTTCAACACCCAGTATTTGGCGGCGTTGGTGACGCCCGTCCAGGAGATCGCCACCTGGCGGGTGCCGGGGGTGAGCGTGGCGGAGGGCGTCGCGGTGGGACCGGTCGAGCAGCCACCGTTCTGCGGCACCGGGGTGGCGCAGGCGATGTTGTGCCGGTTGAAGGCGTTGTAGATGGCCGTCATGTGCGGCGTGCCGTCGTTGAGGTTGCCATTGTCGTCATCGGCGGCCAGCCACTGCATGTAGCCGTTGGTGGAGCCGCAGCCACTGGAGGTCTTGGCGGTGCAGTCACAGGCGTGCCACGAGCCGACGTTGCCGCTGCCCTGGTAGAAGAGCTTGTTGCCGACGATGAAGGCGGTGTTCGCGTCGTAGTTGAACGGGGCGGCGCGCAGGTCGCGGGCCACCAGGTCCCAGGCGGCCTGGCGGGTGGGCGCGGCGGCGCAGTGCGTCTGGCGGCCGCACAGGCCGGTGGAGGTGGTGCACCGGACGCAGACGTGGTTCTGCGGGGTGTCCGGAGTGTTGTCCGAGTGCCTGGCCCAGTCCGCGTCGCGTACGCCCGAGCAGTTGAGATCGCAGTGCGCCGCGCCCGTCTGCGCCTCGTTCTGGTTGTAGCCCGTCCCATCCGCCGTCATGCCGCAGCCCCTGTTGCTGGTGGCGAAGAAGCCGTGGCCCACGCACGAGGTCTGCAGCCGGTAGATGGCCGCGATGTCCGCGTACCCCTCGCTGGAGGCGCTCAGCGTGCCGTTGGCATCGTTGTCGTCCATGCCATGGCCCCACTCGTGGTCGAACACCGCGCCGATCTCACCGGTGTTCCGGCAGCCGCCGCCGCTCCGGTAGAAGTTGACCGTCCCGGCGCTCCAGTAGGCGTTGCAGGTGCTGGCGATGTTGACGTTGGCGGTGAGCTTCGCGTTGACCCAGGTGTTGGAGGGGAGCCAGCCGCGCGCCTGCTCCGCCAGCTTGTTCAGCTCGTAGAACGCGGCACGGGCCGCCGGGGTGTTGCCCGCGCCGCCGCCTCCCGTGGTGCAGTCATGCTGGCCGTTGGTGCCGCCCATGTTGATGCTGCCGGTGGTGGAGCTGCCGCTGACCGTGCCGCACCTGTCGCTGATGCCGATGTACTTGCCGCTCAGCGAGGTGGTGACGGTTCCGGAGGTGTAGCTGAAGACGCCCGCGCCGTTGGTGTAGTTGTTGGGCGACGCCAGGCCGGTGTTGGCCCACGGCATGGGGTAGTTGGCCTGCATCGTGCCGCACGTCCCGTCGGTCGGGCAGGTCTCCGTGTTGGTCAGCGGGTAGACGCCGCCGGTGATGGACGCGTCGAGGTACTGGTTCTTGTCCTCGAGGGCGATCACCTCACCCGTGTGGGCGTCGACGAGCACCTCCCAGGTGGCATGGTCCCCCTCGTCCTGGAAGCCGTAGGCCCAGACGAGCTTGTGGCCGTAACCCTCCCCCTTCGAGATGGGCACCACCTCCAGGCTCGCGTCCTTCCAGATGGACTTCGGGCTGTGGGCCAGCCCGGCGCGGCCCAGCCCGCGCTCGATCGCCTGATCCGCGGCGACGAGCGGCAGGGTGCGGATCTTCACGTCGGCCCACCCCTCGGTGCCGATGAGCACGAGGTTGCCATGGCTGATGGTGGCCGACAGCCGGCCCTCGCGCACGGGGATGCCCTGGATCTGCTGCGGAATGTGGACCTGCCAGAGGTGCTCGGTGACCTGCGTGACGCGCGGCGTGCCGAGCTGCGACACATCGATGCCCAGCACCTCCTCGTTATCGCGGGCGAACTTGACAACGAGCTCGCCCACCAGGGCCTCGTCCACCGTGGACACCGCGCGGCCGAGGCTCTGGCCCAGGTTGCTCAGCGTCACCCGGTTGTCCATGCCGTCGCCCGGGATCATCGGGATGTGCGTATGGATACCGGTGGCCGCTCCCGAGCGCGGCTCGAAGTAGACGTTGGTGTCCTTCCCGTAGCGCTGGAAGAAGTCGCTCAACGCCCGCTCCCTCGCGGGGTCCAGCATCCTCTTCGCCCGGGCCTCACCGAGCTCGAGGTTGTTCGAGCTGATGGAGAGCTCGGAATTGAAGAAGGCATTGCGGGCCACGGCGCTTCGCGACGGCCCATGCTCAGGATGCACAGCCCAGCTCGCGCCGGAGCTCAGCACGGTGGCAAGTGCTGCGGCGCCCATGAAACGCTTCATGTCACACCTCTTGGGTTGGACCTACGGGGGGGACTGGACTCGCCCGTTTCTCTCGTCGTACGGAGATGACGGGACGCGCGGTGAATACTGCCCTGACTGGGAGTGCATTTACTAGCCAGCTATGAGAAATAGCGATGGAAGGCTCAACGAGGTTTCATGAAACCATCAAGCTTCAGCGTTCCTGGATTCCTGACGCGGCACCCCGTGGCCGTGGGGGTGGCCGGGACGTTTCTGCTGAGCCTCGTACTGCGGCTGCTGTTCCTCGAGACGTCGATGGATCGGAACTGGCCGTTCTCCATCTTCTTCTACGGGGACTCGCGCTTCTTCCACACCTATGCCCTCGACTGGGCCCGGGGGCGGCCCGCGCAGGCGTCGCTCCCGTACCACCCACCGTTGTTCTCCTGGAGCCTCGGGCTGCTGTACCAGCTCCTGGGGGAGCCGCGAGGCAGCGCCCATCCCTACAAGCTGAGCCTGGCGCTGTTGAACTCGGCCACGGTGGCCTTCACCTGGTGGTGGTGGCGCCGGGTGCTCGGAGTGGGGTGGAGCCTGCTGGCAGCGGTGCTCTTCTCGGCCAGCTTCGGCTGGCTGGTGCTCTCGACGACGTACAGCAACGAGGTGCTGTACGTGCTCTTCCTGTCGGCCACGTGCTGGCTGATGCTCGAGCACCGGAGCGGGCTGCCGTGGCGGGGCGCGGCGCTCCTGGGTGGGGTGATGGGGCTGGGCGCGCTGACCCGGGCCGAGCACCTGCATCTGTGGCCCTTCCTCCTCGTCTACGCCTGGCTCCACCGGGACCGGCGGGCCCCGGTGCGCGCGCAACTCGTGCGGTGGGCGGGGGCGGTGGGCGTGTCCCTGGTGGTGCTCGCGCCGTGGGGGCTCCACAACGCGCGCGTGCTCCAGGAGCTCAACGCACGCACGCCGGAGCTCGAGCCGCTGCCGGTGGTGGCTCCGGTCACCGTCTATGGCCCCATCAGCTTCGCCATGGCCAATCACGCCGGAGCCACGGGCGGCTTCACGCCGGACCTGGTCAACCGGCTCGGCCAGGACGGGTGGCTGGACGCGGCGAATCCCTCCCAGCGCCACCTGCTGCTGCACGGCTACGCGGAAGGCCTGCGATGGATGGGCGAGCACCCGGCCGGCGCGGTCCGCCTGCTGGCCGCCAAGCTGGGGCGTTGGCTGGACGGCCTGAGCCTGGGGTATGGCGCCTCCAACCTGCCTGGAGGACTCGAGGGGGCCCGTGCGCCGGTGGATGTCTTCGTCCCGGAGAGCACCTGGCTGAAGTGGCCGCTCGCGCTGCTGCTCCTGGCGGGAGCGGGGCTCTCGTTGCGCGCGCCGCACCGGGTTTTCAGCCTGTTCACCCTGGTGCTGCTGCACCGCGCGCTCATCACCCTGGCCTTCTTCGGGTACACGCGCGGCATGCTGGTCCTCTTTCCCGCGCTGCTGCCGCTGCTCCTGCTGCCCCTGAAGGCATTCACCGGCAGCCGCCCCTCGCTGGCCGGGAGACTTCCGGTGCTCGCCTCGTGCGTCCTGCTGTTGTTGTGGCTCGAGGCTGGGACGCTCGCCCTGCGCGGTCCCCGCGACTTCATGGCGAGCGGCAGCACCGACCGGGTGAGCGGCAAGCTCATCCAGGACGATTGGGTACGGCTCTGGCCGAAGCCCTGAGCGGGCTGGCCCTGCCTGGCGGAGCGTCCCCGTCTCTCAGTCCGGACAGGGCATGCATGTGGAGAACATCGTCGCGGATCCCACCTACAGCCCACCGCGCTTCGCCTTCACCGCCAATGACGCCAGCGGCTGCGTCCCCCATGTCTACGTGGACGGCGCCATGTCCCTGTACCAGTCCATCTACGAGAACGAGGCGGACCAGGGATACCGGCTGCAGAAGCCGCAGGTCTACAACAACGGAGCCTCCGTCACGGCCCTCTTCGACCGGGTGGGCACCTGTCCGTGAAACAAGCCTCTGTGAACCCGCCAGCTCGCGGTCTCTCCGGCACCTCATCTATCTGGAGGCCCCTGCCTCTTCGAGCAGTCGCACGCTGTCGGTGAGACGCCTGTCCCTCGCCCTCTTCAGCGGCGTGACACCTTCCGGGTCGCGTGCGTGGGGATTGGCGCCCGCCCGGAGCAACTGTTCGAGCACCGCCGGATGCTCGAGGGCGTAATGCACCGGCTGCCATCCGAAGGTGTTGGCCTTGTTGGGATCGGCGCCAGCCTCGAGCAGGGCGATGACGCAGGCGAGGTGCCCGTTACGCGCCGCCACCTCCAGTGGAGTGCTGCCATGCCGGTCCGACTGGCGCACCTGGGCGCCGCGGGCCAGGAGCGCCTTCACCACGGCGCAGTGCCCACTACTCGCGGGACTTAGCAGCAGCGGCGTGTGGTTCCAGGAGAGGTGATTGGGATTGGCACCGTGGGCGAGCAGTAACTCGACGGCCTCGACCTGCCCCTCGTCGGCGGCCACACCGAGTGTCGTCCGCAACAACCCCTGGCGCTCCTTCATCTCCACCGGGACACCCGCTTCCAACAGGACCCGAATCACTTCCACCGCGCCCAGTCGCGCCGCCACATGCAGCGCGGGGGTTCCCGTCGCGGAGCTCGCGACAGGCCGAACCCCCTCTCGCAGCAGCGCGCGCACGCGGACGACATCCTTCTTCGCCACCGCCTCCAACAACTCGTCATCGCGCACGGCGGCCCGAGCCTCGGCTCGGCGGGCGGCCACCTCCGTCTTGTATTGACGTGTCCACTCTTGTTGTTCCTGCTTCACCTGGGCGAGCAGTTCCCGATGCCTCTCGGGGGTGAAGGGCAGGCGCAGCTCGGGCACGGTCATGAACCAGCGCCGGCTGCGATTGAAGCCGCCCGCCACGAGGAAGCGTGCTCCCACCTCGGGTCCCCGCTGGCGCGTGGCCTTCCAGCGCTCGATGTTTGCCCCTTCCCCCACCGCGCACATCAGGTGCAGGTGCTCGCTCCATACAGCCTGGACGACGCCGGGAGAGATGTCCCCCGTGAGCACCTCCTCCACCTGGAGAAGGACCGTGGGGGGCTCGGCGTGTGTGGCTCCCTCGTCATGTACTGCCACCACCCTCGCCACCACCAGCTCGCATTCACCCACCGATGGGAAGGCCTTGTCCCTGATGAACAGGAAGCCACCCGGGTCGCAGTTCGCGGCATACGAGCGCCGCGCATCCTCGTCCAGGCGAGGCGCCATCAGCGAGCCACTCGGACCGCCGGGAATCTGCGCGTGCACCAGCCCACCCAGGCTCAGTGGCAGCACGAGCCCGAGTACCTGGCACACGGAGGACGACCTTGGAAAAGTGCGCATGATTGCCATAACTACCCGCATTCTCACCCGGACGGTGTACCACGAGTGAAAGCTGCAGCCGCAGGCGCAGTGGCCGGGTTTGTGTCCGCTGCATGTGGCCATCAACGAACTCTCAGAGGGAGGCGGGCTCGACGTAGGTGTTTTCAGCCCCTCCAGAAGCCCCCTCGACCGGAAGTCCTTTACTCTTTATATAAGCCCTTATATAAAACCCGCATGAAGGTAGGTCTCGGAACGCAGTTACGGCATTTGCTCGAGCTCCTCGACGGGGCAGTCAGCGAAGCCTATGCGCGGGAGGGGCTCGCCTACCGGCCGCGTTACACGCCGGTCATGCGCGCATTGATGGAGCGCGAGCCCTCGACGATCGGCCATATTGCCGCAGCCGCGGGTATCACCCAGCCCGCCGTGACGCAAACGGTCGCGCTCATGGTCAAGGAAGGTCTGGTCTCCGCGCGGTCGGAGCCGGGCGACAGGCGCGAACGCCTGGTTCGACTCACGGAGGCCGGGCGCGAGTTGCTCCCCCGGCTGCAAGCGTGCTGGCGCGCCACGGCAGGCGCGGCAGCCGATCTGGATGCCGAACTGCCCACGCCCCTTTCGCTGACCCTGGAGAAGGCCATCGCCGCCCTCGAGGTGAAGCCGTTCGGCGAACGTATCGCCGAGGCTCGTGCCCGGCTGGCGGCTCAGACCCCCCTCGCACATCAGCCTCCGTCCAGCACTAAGGCGTCCGCCAGGCCCGGTGGAGTCCGCCGCAAGCCACGTCACTCCTGACACGCCCATCTCGAAGACACACCGTGGAGACCACCTGCCAGGTGCACCTCGGACGGCCACACGCAGACCATCGGAGCCAACATGAGAGCTGTATTCTTCAATGTCGAAAACAGCTTGCGCAACGGCTGGAAGAGCCTTGGCTATTTCCTCATGACGGCTCTCTTCGTGGTGGGGCTGATCTTCATCCGCAGGACGTTGCCTGACAACGTGAGGCCATTCGTGCCGGAGCCGGTTCTCGCATTCCTGGGGGCGCTTGTCGCCACCTGGGTATGTTCGCGCCTGGAGCGCACGTCCCTTGCCGCCCAGGGTTTCGCCATCAGCGGGGATTCATGTCGCGACTTCGGACTCGGCCTGGCCGGCGGAACAGGTCTCGTGGGGCTGGTGGCCCTTGGCGTCTGGCTGCTCGACGGTTTTCATCTGGTGCGGACGCCAGATGGCGCCGCCTCGAATCTCCTGAAGAGTGCATGGACGATGCTCGCTGTCGCGCTCTTCGAGGAGACGCTTTTTCACGGCTATGCGTTCCAGCGGGCCATCAGGGGTATGGGCCCGCTCTGGTCCCAGCTCGTGTTCGCCACCATCTTCTCCCTCGCGCACCCTTTCGACCCGGGCATGAATGGAAGCGTCAGGGTCATGGCGATGCTCAACATCTTCCTGGCGGGTTGGATGTTGGGCTACTGCTACCTGCGCACAGGTCGCCTGGCACTCCCGGTCGGAGTGCATCTGGGATGGAACTGGGCCCTGGGAAGCCTGGGATTCGGCGTGAGCGGTAACGCCTCGAAGGGATGGTGGACCCCGGTATTCCATGGCAAGCCAGAATGGTTGACCGGGGGCGACTTTGGCCTCGAAGGCTCCGCCATCAGTGTCGTGCTACTCGCTTTGGCCGTGGTCGGACTGGCACGTTGGAAGGGAGAAAAGGCTCACCAGGAGTTGCCCACGCGCGCGCCGCCTCCCGCTCCACCTCCCAGCCCATCCCCTCGGGAGACCGCGTAGCGAGGCCCCCACTCGGGAGGGCCCCGCTCGGACAGCACTCGCTTTGCCTGCACGCGCGAGGACGCGGTCCCCGATGGACGGCGCACCTCACTCATCCACGCGATGCCCGAAGAAGTAGCGCACGCCGGGGTCGAAGGCCGCAACGTGTCCGGCGTCCATGAAGTCCTCCAGGATGGCCAGGGCGGCCAGCCGCTGCAATCGCCCTTGCTCGTAGAACGCGGTGCAGTCGACGCCGGTGCTGGCCTCGAAGCACATGCGTTCCCACTCCATGCGCGAGCCGCTGGGCTCGCCCGAGCGGATGCGTTCGTGCAGGCGCCTGACCAGCGCTTCCAGGTCGAGCGGCAGGCCGGCCGTCACCGCCTGGTCGCGTGAGGCCAACCGCGACGCAACTTTGGCCGCCGCCTCGCGCACCCGCGCGCCATAGCCGGCACGGTCCAGCACCGTCAGGGTCTGGGTGAAGGGCTCCGGATACGCGGGGTCCGGAACCTCCTGCTCCTCGGCGCCGTCATCGATCGCGCCCGGCTGTTCCTCCAGCAGTGTCGACAGGCAGCGCTCGACATGCCGTCGTGCATCCCTGTCGATGGCCGCCGCATGCAGCCGCAACAGGGGCTCCACCGCGCGCAGGCTGCAGCCGTTGCGAAGCAGGCCGCCGATGCTCCACTGGATGCCCAGATCGTCCGGCCGGGACAGGAAGCGCTCGGCCGTGTCGAGCACGAACGAGGTGCGCCCGGCGAAGCCAATCAGCTGCACGCAGGCGTTCCAGACCAGGGCCGCGTCGTCCCGCGTCATCAGGTCCGGCAGGACCTCGACCGCGCGCAGGTCGCCCTGGCGCACGCGTGCAAGCACGCTGCCGAGCACGGTCCAGGAGTCGCGGCTGGCCAGGTGTTCGGCACTCGCGAGCGCCGGCGGCGGCTCGGCGGAGAACTGGAAGCCACGCCCCAGCTGGAGGAAGGTTCGGTCGAGGTACCGTTTCACGGCGCTCAATTCTGCGTGCTGTGCAAGACGGATTGCAGCCCCGGCCCACAGCCCGCGTGGCACCCGTCAGCACCCCTCCTCGACCCCTCGGCTCCAGCCCTCTCCCTCAACACGGCCCCCATCCCGCCTATACGCGTACGAGGTGGCTCAGCCCCAGTTCGTGCAATTGGCCTGGTTGGCCCACTCAATCCAGCCGCAGCCGCGCATGTCGACCTGGCCGTCCCACATCCCGGTCCAGATGTAGTAGGGGATGGGGGCATTGCTGGGAACCGTGAACCACTCCAACACGCGTCCCCCGTAGTTGTACTCCTGGAGGACCACCTCGACGCTCTTGCCGCGCATGGCGGAGTTCGTCACCACGACGCGGGCCCAGTTGGCCTGACACGAGGCGGACCAGCGCAGCTCGACATAGCCGAGGTAGGCGCCGCTGCCCGCGGCGGAGCCGGCGGCCCCGTAGATGGGGGCCTTCTGGTTGTAGACCGACACGGCGTCGTTGTCGCAGCCGGTGGTGATGGGGCTCTTGTTGACACAGCTGCCGTTGCAGCCGCCAGCGCCCTGCTCCACGGCGCCCGTTGTGTCATCCGTCCCTTCAGTGGGTGCACCGCCGCACGCCGCGAGGGTCAGCATCGTGATTGGCATCAGGAGCTTCTTCATGGACTTCCTTTCGTTCAGGCCCGGGGCGTGAGAATCGCTCCCCGAGGCGCGCCAGACAAGGGGTCCAACAGGAAGCCCATGCCCCCTCGATAGAGCTCAGGGCTCCTGGCGCCCGGACTCGGGCTTGAGCGCCCCCGCGAGCGCCAACATCTGAGCCACCAGCGTGCTCAGCGCCTGACCCTCCTGGGCGCCCGCGGCCCCGCCAATGGTCACCGAGCGCAGCTCCTGGGGCTGCGGCAGCTTCTCGGCGATGGCGGGCAGCAGCTCCACCAGCCTCGCCTGGAGGTTCGCCGGGGTCAGTCCGTTGAGGATGCGCTGGCGGTCGTCCTGCAACTCCAGCTCCGCGCGCGCCTGCCGGTTGGCCGCCGCCCGCTCCGTGTCCAGCACGTCGATGGCCGCCAGGGCCTGGCGCTTGCGCTGTGCGGCCTCCACCTCCTGCTTCAGCTTCGCCAGCTCCGCCTCCACCGCCAGCCGCGCCTTCTCCAGCTCGGCGTTCTGCAGGGCGGTCTGCTGATGATCGAGGGCCCGCTTCCGGGTGTCGTCCTCCTCGCGCTGCTGTCGCCGCATGCGCTCGGCCTGCTCCCGATCGTAGGCCTCCGCCTCCTTGCGCGCGCGCAGCATCGCCAGCTCGCCGTCGCTCTCCAGCCGCATCCGCTCGCGCGCCTGCTGCACCTCCTGCTCGCGGTGGGCGATGGCCTCCTCCGTCTCGAGCGTGGCCAGCCGCGCCACGCGCTCGCGCTCGGCCCGGAAGGGCTTCTGGAGGCTCTCCCACAGCCGTCCCGAGCTCACCACCGCCTCCTTCACCTGCACCGTGACGATGCGCAGGCCCAGGCCCTTGTCGCCGCCGCCCAGGCCCTCGGCCACGTGGCGCAGCCGCGCCGTCAGCTCCTCGATGATGGGCTGCTTGTCCGAGAGCACCGCGTCGATGCTCATGGTGGCCACCTTGTCCTTGATGGCCGCCTCGGCCTGCTCGCGCAGCTGCACGTTCACCACCCGCATGGGCTCCTCGGCGTCCGTGAAGTCGAGCTTCTTGTAGGCCGTGGCGAAGTCCTCGATGATCCACTGCACGTAGCCCTGCACCAGCAGCCCCTGCAGCTCGCGGCAGATGCAGTGCGCGTTGATGAGGATGGTCTGCATGGCGCCCGGAACGACCAGGAACGAGTCCGTCGCCGGGTCGAAGCGGAAGGACACCCCCAGGCCGATGTGCAGGGGCTGGGAGTGGCCGCGCCGGGTGTGCACGACATAGGCGTTGGGTGGGACCACCACCGTCTTCCACCGCCAGAAGCCGGTGATGCGCACGTCCACGGCGTTGCCGGGAATCTCGCGAGGGGCCGCGATGGCGAGTGCCCGGGCGCGCTGCCCCATCGGCATCTGCACCGGCGCCACCATCTTGCGCGCCTTCAGGTCCACCTCCACGCGCTGCTGCTGCTCGCGCACCTGATCCAGATACTCGTTCCTCACCGGCTCGTGGCTGTTGTTGTTGTTCGACGACATCATCGCGCGCCCCCAGGGCTCCGGAGGGTCGCCGACCATCGGCGCGCCATGAACCGGATGCTCTCCCGCGCATCTCATCACACTCCAGGCCGTGCCAACCTCCCTCCCTCTGCCGGGATTGGCTAGCGAGCTGCTCCGAGGGCTACGCCTCCGACCAGGTCTCGATGAAGTCGTCGATGACCGTGACGATGTGGGTCGAGAAGTCCCGGAAGTGCTCGGCGTCGTCCGTGCCCTGGAGCTGAGGAAGGCCGAAGGCCTCGTCATGGCTGTAGGCCACGACGCCCAGCTCGCCTTCCGGCGTGCGGTCGCGGGGATTGAAGCACCAGAAGTTCCCCACCGAGTCGTCGTCGCGGCGCTGGAAGAACAGGGCTTCGTTGATGGCGTCCGCCACCTCGGAGTCATCGCCGTCCACGGCGTCCGACGGGTCCGGCGCGGCCGCGCACAGCAACCCCGGCTCCTCCATGCCAATGAGCTCCTGCCCGCCGTACAGCACCTTGAAGGTGCCGTGGGTGCTGATGAAGCGCACGTAACTGGGGGGGAGCTTCAGCTCATGGGCGCCAGCGCGACGAGGCTTCCGCTGACGAGCTGAGGAATGGGGGCAATGTCGAGGGCAGCGGGTGGGATCAGAGAGGCACAGGAAGGCCGCTGACGGGAGCCCACGAGCTGTGCGCCATGCCGGTGCACTCTGGGTGGAGCCCCCTTGGGGTACAGGGGGCGACAGGGGGTGTGGGCCTGTTGGCTGTGGCTGCTCAAGCCTCTCGAGGGGTAGGTCACCATCCCCGGTGGGCCACAAGGCGACACCCTGAGCACGACCACCGTGGGCCGTGCCGAGCCTCAAGGGGTGGAGCGCCCGCCAATCTCCGGGAAACGCTCGTAGGCCCGTTTGAGCGCGTCCAGGTGGGCGGGGTTGTCCAGGTCGAGCGGTGCATCGGTGAGCTGCACAACCCACCCCCCCGACGCCGTGCGCCGTGAGCGCGAGAGCAAGTCCGCGTCGCGGGCGGGGTCCGGAAAGCCGATGGCCCGTGCGGCAGCATCCGACCAGTAGTTCAGCCACCCGAGGTAATAGGGAATCTCTGGCGAGCGGATGTGCTCGAAGAGCTTCAGGGCGGGCAACCCCCGGCGTGGGGACGGCGGCCCTTCAAGCGTAGGTGCTGTCTGATACGCGATGTCCACCGCAGCGTCGTCTGGCGTCGCACGCCCCCATAGCGCACTCGCCCCCTCCGCCACGCCCTCAAGCACAGCCGCCGCTGCCGCGATCACGGGCTCGTCCAGTGGCAGTTTTGCATGCACTTCAAACTGGGCCTGACCGCCTGGGCTGAAGAGTCCCGATCTACCCCTTCCCCAAACCGTCACGGGGTAACTCTCGTCCCCGTTGCACACGAGAGGGAATCCCCCGTCCTCAATCCTTTCTACGAGCCACGCGTCGCGCTGCGGCAATGCGATGGGGCGCCCGCCTTTGGAGAGCCGCCACTCCAGGCGCAAGCCGGGGAGCGCCTTTTCCATTCCGTGGACGCTATCGAGCGCGCGGCTGTCGTTGCACACAAGCGCAGGCGCGTAGACGACGATGCTGAGTCTTTTTCGCGTAGTCATCGTTTGCACCCCGTGACAACGATATTGAAGGTGGGATCCTGCTTGAGCAGCGCGAGTTTGTGCGCGTCGGTGCTCACGCCAATAACGAAGCCATATCCACATGCCGCCGCAGCGTTTCGCTCCTTGTCCAATTGCTTCATTTCCTTCTCGATCTCCTGATCCTGGATAAAGTCAGGGTACGTATCAAATTGATGGGTCTTGATTTCCCACAGCACACGCACGCCGACTTGCAGTGCATCGAAGCTCACGCCGCCCACGAGCACATCCATTCCGGGATAACGGTTAGGCGGAAACTGATCGGCGCACTTGTTATGCGCGTCATCCTTGCCCGCGTGCGGTTCCGGGATGGGTTCGCACCTGTAGCGATCTCGCTCCGTGACTTCGGGTGGCACCAGAGGAGGGAAATCCGGCCCTCTTGGCTCCGGCTTGAGCTTTTTTTCCGGCGAGGGCTCCTGCGGGGCGGGCTTCACTTCAGGCACGGGGCGCGTTTCAGGCACGGGCCTCGTTTCTGGCGCGGGCCTCACTTTCTCGGGATCGCCCCATCTCAGCTCATACGCATCCAAGGCCTCTTTGATGGCGAAGCCCACCACGACAACGCCCGCCACAACTACCGCGCCCACGACGATCTCCGGGGCCGCCAGGACGCAGACCCCGAGCCCCATTGCAGCGGCACCCGCAGAGGCAATCGCGCATCGTCCCGAGATGTCATGAAACTCGATCCGGTCATGGTCGAGGGCCTGATAGCACCGCTCCGCCAGCACGGGCCAAGGCTCGGAAGCCTCTTGGACGGCGCACCGCCCCCCGTCCGTCCAGGGCAGCTTCGCCGCTCGCTGGAGGTTGGCGAGCCTCGGGTCCCGGGCCGCTGGCTCTCTTGGGCTCGGCGCTGACGTAGCGCAGGCTGAGAGAAAGAGCAGCAGTGCGATGCACGCTCGGAAACGTATGGCTACATCCTCCGATCAAGTCAGGACCTGGCGGGTCCTGGTGGGGCTGTTCGGAGTATGCCAGCGCGCCTCGACAGCGGCGGACGAGCACGCGAGGGGGAGCAGAAGGAAGCCGCCCCCATGTTGCGTCTATGTCGCGTGAGAGTGCGGAACGGGCTGGAACGGGGCGGGACTACAAGGGACGCGGCGAGATCTCGACTCCCAATCATTCCGGGCGGTTACGCGGTAAGCCAACTTCACGTCGAGCTCTCCTTCGCGAAGAAGGCCGCTGCTTTTCTCCGTCGGCCTCGCGCACCCAGTTGCGCAGGGCTGACTCGGTGAGGTCCAGGTCCTTGGCGCGTGAGAAATAAATCCCGCGCGGGAAGATGTGGCGCCGGGTTCGTTGAAGGGTGGAGGCCACGGAAGATGGCCCTCCACCAAAGGAACCCGACATGAAGAAGACCCCGAACCGCGGAGGACTGCTCCGCGTGCTCGGCGCGGGGGGCGCCCTGTCCCTCGGCTGGGCCCTGCTGTCCGCCTCTCCCGCCATGGCCGCGAGTCTCGAGGCCAAGATGTTCGCCATCACCCAGTGGACCACCGAGTGCGGCGGTAGCACCCGTAACTCTTGGGATGACATGGCACGCGGCTGGTACGACGAGGTCACCAGCCAGGGCGTGTTCTACAAGGACGGAGCCTACGTCAACGGATCCATGTCCCGCGGCCGCTTCTGCGACCCGGACGCGCCCACCTCCACCTCGTGCCAGGACGACTCGTTCCTGGATGACGCGGACGCGGCCATCATCGCCCTGCACGGCGCCGACAGCGGCAACCACTGGGCTGGCTCCCTGCGCGTGAAGGACTCCAGCGGCCAGTGCTCGCTGGATGCCGCCGAGGGCGCCAGCTCCGACGACCTGTTCGCCGGCGACGTGGACCTGGAGTTCCTCCACCTCTCGTCCTGCTACAGCATGGACGACGACAACATCAACTTCGCCTGGCGCATGTTCCAGGACGGGGACTCGGCGATCAACGGTCAGCGCCTGCACCAGGTGGACGGCTTCCACGGCCTCATGTGGATCAGCTCCGGACGCGTGGATGATTACGAGGACTTCGCCGACGACGCGCACGACGTCTCCATCCGCACCGCCTGGCTGGACAACATGTACGACGACGATGTGAACGGGACCGGCGACGAGCAGTGCCCCGTGGCCCTCGCGGTGGGCACCACTCCCTCGGACGCCCTCAGCCGCCTCCGGGGCGAGCGCTACACCAACATCTACTCGGACCCGGGCGCCATCCACGGCTGGGCCTACGGCTTCTTCGAGGGCTGCGACCCGGCCGGCGAGACGCCCTTCAACGACCCCAACGACTGAGCGCCCACCCTTCGCTTCGGAGATACCACCATGAAGAAGAACATGAACGTGATGATGGGCCTCGTCGCCGCCAGCCTGCTCGGCCCGGCCAGTGCCCTGGCCCAGACGTGCCCCAGCTTCGAGGAGCTCGCGAGGGCCTCCCTGCCCACCGAGGTGGGTGATGCGGCCATCATGGGGCGGCTGCTGTCCGCCTCGGCCACCACGCAGCTCTCCTCCTCCTTCGACGCCACGCTGGCCTCGCGGAGCGTGGGCGACACGCTCGCGGCGGAGACCACCTGCACCTCCACCCGCTGCAACTACCGCAACACCACTGGCTCGGCCCTGAAGGTGGACCTGACGCGCGGCAAGGTGACGTACCTCAACCGCACGCGCAGCGAGCTGGAGCGCACCACCACCCTCTCCGAGGGCGCCGCGTACGAGGCCTCCCTCAGGGCCGCGCAGAGCTTCGGCGTGCCCGCGGGCGAGCTGGACACACAGACTCCCGTCGTCCGCGCCATGCGCTCGTCCACGAAGGACCCCGTCACGGGCCGTGGCACCTCGACGCGCACCGAGATGCACGTGTGGATGAAGCGCCGGGTGCAGGGCTTCCCCGTCTACGGTTCCAAGGTGCACACGGCCGTGGACCCCAACGGGCAGGTGGCCCGCATGCACGTGCGCTGGTCCGACTTCCGGCTGTCGCCGGGCCTGAGGGCCACGGACACCCTGCCCAGGGACAAGGTGTACGAGGAGCTGGTGATGCAACTGCGCGCCAGCAACACCCCCTGCGCCCTGGGTCAGGTGAAGTCCTACATCGCCTATGTGCCGACGCGGCTCGTGGAGGGCGGCGCGGGCCTGGAGGAGGAGCGGACGTACCGCACCGTGAACGTGAGCCAGGACGAGTACATCCCCGCGCTGGTGGTACGCGCCGCCCCCGTCGAGCAGCCCGAGGACTCGGGCCGTCCCGTGGACGCGGGCCAGGAGCTCTTCATCCCGCTACTGGGCGGCGGCGAGCGGTAGTCACGGGTCGTTGAACGAGGAGTGCAAGGGACCGGCCAGGGAGAGACCCTGGCCGGTCCTTCTCGTTTTGAAAGTCATTGCGGCCGCCAGGTTGCACCCTGTCCATTCGGCTTCGCGCCGCCGTGGCAGTCTGCACCGCGTGAGTGAACCCCTGTTCGATGACCTGCTCGGCCTCGCGTGCTTCGCGCGCGTGGTGGAGCTCCGCTCGTTCACCCAGGCCGCGACGGCGCTGGGCGTGTCCAAGTCCGTGGTCAGCGGGCGCGTGGCCCGGCTGGAGTCCCGCGTGGGGGAGCGGTTGCTCATCCGCACCACGCGCAAGCTCACCGTGACGGATGCGGGCATGGAGGTGTATGGCCACTGCGCGCGGATGCTCCAGGAGGCGGGCGCGGCGACTCGCGGGGCTTCCGACGCGGGCCGCGGGACGCTGCGCCTCAACGTGCCCGTCAGTTTCGCGCAGTTGTACCTCGCCGCTCCGCTGGCCCGGTTCCTGGCGTTGCATCCGGACACCACGGTGGAGGTGGTGCTGAGTGACAGACTGGTGGACCTGGTGGAGGAGCGGGTGGACGTGGCGCTGCGGATTACGCGGCTGCGGGACTCCAGCCTCATTGCTCGCAAGCTGGCCACCACGTCGCTGCATGTGTGCGCGGCGCCCGCGTACCTGGCGCGGCGGGGGACTCCCGAGCGGCCGGAGGACCTGATTCATCACGACTGCCTGCGCTACACGCACCTGCGCACCGAGGACGAGTGGCGCTTCTATGGCCCGGAGGGCCGCATCCGCGTGCCGGTGTCCGGGTCGCTGGCCACGGGGAATGGGACCATGCTCCGTGAGGCCGCGGCGCAGGGCATTGGTCTGGCCATGCTGCCGCGCTTCATGGTGGATGCGGACCTGCGCTCGGGGCGGCTCGTCACCGTGCTGGATGACTTCGCTCCCAGGCCGCTGGGCATCTATGCGGTTCATGCGTCCGGGCGCACTCCTGCTCCACGGCTGCGGGCCCTGCTCGATGTGCTGGCGGCGGAGTTCCGTTCCTCGAAGTGGGAGTGATTGTTCTCCTGGGAGAACGATTCGTTCGGGAGCGGCACCTTCCGGACGGGAGGTGGGGACGGCATTCCTTGGGGCGTCCGAGGGGCAATCGTTCCCCTCGCGCTTCCTGGAGTCGCTGTCATGAGCCGCTTCGATGATTTCGCTTCTCAAGAGTTGGGAGCCACCGTGCTTCGCGTCGCCCTGGGCGCGGTGTTCCTCGCGCACGCGGGGGCCAAGGCGTTCATCTTCACCTTCGCGGGCACGGAGCAGTTCTTCGAGGCGCATGGCTTCCCTGGGTGGACCGCGTGGCCCGTATTCCTGGCGGAGTTGCTTGGCGGGCTGGCGCTGGTGGCCGGGTTCAGGACGCGCCTGGTGGCGCTGGGGCTGGTGCCGGTGATGCTTGGCGCGCTCAAGCCGCACCTTGCCAACGGGTGGATGTTCACCAACGCCGGGGGCGGCTGGGAGTACGTCGCCTTCCTCATCCTCGCGCTGGTGACACAGGCGCTGATTGGCGGCGGGGCCTATGCGCTGGGCAGGTCTCCGGCAGGAGTACGTCCCGTTCGACGATGAGCTGATGGACTTCACCGCGGTCGACCCTTCGATGGCCGGGGCCTCCGGCGGTCACGCCCTGGTGACCACGGTCTTCGACCTCACCACCTTCTGGAAGAAGCTCCGCGCCAGTGCGCTGTTCGAGCGCGCGGACACCCTGACCGCCATGCTCTCGTTCGAGTCGGCACCCGAGCCCGAGTCTCGGCTGGTCGGATACGGGCTCGGCGTGATGCGGCTCGAGTCCGAGGGGCCGTCGCCATCGGGCACCTGGGCACCACGGCTGGCTACCAGAGCTTCATGCTCTATGTGCCCGCAACCGACCGGTACATCACGGGGTATATCAACGTGATGGGTGACCTGGCTGCGGTGCTCGAGCCCATCCTGGCCCGCGCGTCACGCCCCTGAACACAACTCGCCCAAAGCCCCGCCCCTACCTTGCGCAGGTAGGTTCTACGTTCCGACGGGGCGGTCCGGGCAACGCATCGGAGGGCCCGCCGGAGTCGGTGCCGTGAAGGCCCATCCGGCAGGCCCGCCGTGGCTCAGCGCTTGAGCTGGAGGATGTAGATGCGGCCGCCGGTGATGGCCAGCTCATCCTTCGTCGACAGCGAGGCATCCGTGGCCGACGGGAGCTCGGCGAAGGTGCGCGCCCAGAGCCTTCGGCCGTTGCTCTGCTGGAAGCGTGTGATGCGCAGCAGGGGATCGGGGCCGCCGCTTCCGCCAGCGACGAGCACCCCTCCCTGGCTGTCCATCTCGACTGCCGCGAACGACTCCTCGGTCTGATGCCCCCAGCGATCCTGGCCCTGGCGTGACAAGGCCAGCACGAATCTGTCCGGATCATCTGGCGGAGCGCTGAAGGTCCGTCCGTTGAAGTGGAACGAGCCGAAGAAGGATCCCACCACGACGACCGTGTTGCCACGCACCGCGAGATCCCTGATGTCGCCCTGGCTCCCTTCGAGCATGCGGGACCAC
Source organism: Archangium lipolyticum (assembly GCF_024623785.1). Classification (NCBI taxonomy): domain Bacteria; kingdom Pseudomonadati; phylum Myxococcota; class Myxococcia; order Myxococcales; family Archangiaceae; genus Archangium; species Archangium lipolyticum. The sequence continues at coordinate 182,113 of NZ_JANKBZ010000019.1, read as the reverse complement.
CTGCCCTCGCCAGAGCAGGATACCTTACGAAAGTAGGGCGTGCCGGTGCCGCTGGGGATCTCCGGGAAGCGGATGCCCGCGAAGTAGAAGTTCCCCTGCGAGTCCGCCTTGATGGCGGCCGTGCGGACAACCTCGTCATCGACAAAGACCCAGTCCAGCTTGCCCCGCGGGGAGTACCGGGCGACGAACGCGTGGAAGTCCGCACCAATGATGGGGCCATTGCCGAAGTCGAACTCGGTGACGGGCTCCGTGGTGCCCTCGAGGGTGCCGGTGATGGCGATGTTGTCCTCGTCATCCACCGTGAGTGCCCTGGCCCGGGTAGGCAGCCGGCGCGCCCAGACCGCTCTCCCGTCCTTGTCGAGCTTCAGGAGGTACTCCCCCGACGTCAGGGTGAGGCCGTCCTTGACGAACCGCCCACCGACGACCAGGGAGAGCAGGATGTTGCCCTTGCCGTCAGTCGCCAGCGCGAAGCCGAAGCCGGAGGGAAAGGGGACGGTGTCGGTGGGCTCGATCGGGAGGATGAATGCCCACAACAGGCTCCCCTCGGGTGAGTACTTGGCGAGCCCGCCGATGCGGCCGGACGGGAACGGCGGGCTGACAGGCCCGGTGCCGAAGTCGATGGGACCTCCGACGTCGGTCAGCATCACGATGACGTTGCGGTCCGGATCGTGCGCGATGGCCTGCGTCTCGGCCTCCGAGGTCGCGGAGATCATCCGCACCCACTTCTGCTCCGGAGGCCTCGAGTGGTTCCGGTGCTCCGTGTCACCCGAGAGTCCCGCGATTTCAGAGACCTCCTGCTCCGCGAGAGTTGGCTCCACCTCCCCTGAATCCCGCGGGCCACCACACGCTGCCAGGCTCGCGAGTGCCAGCACGCTCCAGAGGCCCATCCATTGGGCTTGTCGTTTCATGTCTCCCCCTCTACTGGAGCAGAGTCGCCCCAGCATCACGAACGGTGCGCGCTGGGAAGTGCGGCAACCTTTGTTCGTAGGGGAGGTCAGGGCATCCGCGAATGAACAGCCATGGCAGTCCGCCTGCTATCCAGGCTGCTTGCATCAGGTCGATGCGCTTCCATCCGGCGAACATTCCAATCTGCGCGTGGTCGGCGATGTTGCCCATCGAGAGGAACATGCCGTTGCCGTCGAAGCTGGGGAACATAACGGTCTTGGGATCAATCACCTTAAAGGCCTTATTGTCGCCCGTAACCTCGGACTGGACCACGAGCTCTTCGACGCGGTCCGCCAGCTTGCTGGTGTGAAATCTCTCCTGCAAGGCGCGATGCTGCTCACCGTATAACCGACTCATCGATGACGCTGGAGCATCGGACGCAATCGGATTCCCGCCCGTTCGTTCTGGGCGAGGCTGCCGAAGCAGTCTTCCTGTCCGGAGATTCCAGCACATGCGCCTGCGCGCCCTTCCCCTTCTGCTGCTCACCTCGTGTACCGCGGCGACGACCACCGCCGCTCCACCCTCCTCCGCCCCAGCCCCCCCGGCCACCGCTCCCGCGCCCTCGCCCACCACCGTCCAGGCCCGGAAGCTCGACGCGGCCACACCCATGAAGACGGCCTCGAGCACGCCCTTCACCGTGTCCGCCGGGTGGTACGTCACCGAGGAGGATGGCCGTCTGCTGCTCGAGGACCCCGAGCGGCAGCTCCGTCTCACCCTGCTGGAGGTGCCCGGCCCGTCCGCCGAGCATGCTCTCGCCGAGGCCTGGAAGCAGACCCGGCCCGGCTTCGCCCTCCCCGTGATGCACGCGGCCCGCCCGCCCGCGCAGGACGGCTGGGACGAGGTCTTCCAGAACACCTACGAGCCCCCCGCGCAGGAGCTGCGCGTCATCCTCGGCCTCGCGCGGCGCAAGGGTGACACCAACTACGTCATCCTCCTGGATGGTGCCGCCGCCGCCATGGAGCGCCGCGGCGCCCAGGCCAATCAGGTCCTCCTCGGCTTCAAGTCCGCCCGGCTCGACGAGGAGTCCTTCGCCGGCAAGGCCCCGCTGCCCCTCACCCCCGAGCGGCTCCGCTCCTTCGAGTCCTTCCTCGAGCAGGCTCGCGCGACGATGAAGATTCCGGGTGTGGCCGTCGCCGTCGTCCAGGGCAACCGGGTCCTCTACGAGAAGGGCTTCGGGGTGCGGGAGCTCGGCAAGCCGGAGCCCGTGACGCCGCGGACGCTCTTCCTCATCGGCTCCACGAGCAAGTCGCTCACCACGCTGATGATGGCGCGCCTGGTGGACGAGGGCCGCTTCACCTGGAAGACCCCGGCAACCCAGCTCCTGCCCGACTTCTCGCTCGCCGATGCCGAGGTGACGAAGAAGCTCACCGTGCAGAACACCGTGTGCGCGTGCACCGGCATGCCGCGCCAGGACATGGAGATGCTCTTCGAGTACGCGGGCTTCACCGGCGAGCAGCGCATCGCCGAGATGCGCCGGATGAAGCCCACCACGGGCATCGGCGAGACGTACCAGTACAGCAACCCCATGGTGACGGCCGGTGGCTACATGGCCGCGCACGCCGCCGAGCCGAGGCTCCCGCTCGGCCAGGCGTATGACCGCGTGATGCAGACGCGCGTCTTCGATGCGCTCGGCATGAAGTCCACCACCTTCGACTTCGCCCGCGCCGCGAAGCTCGAGCACGCCTCTCCGCACGGGATGACGGCGACGTTCGAATACGCGCCCCTGCCTCTGTCCGTCGAAGAAGCCGTCGTCCCCGTCCGCCCCGCCGGCGGCGCCTGGTCCAACCTCCGGGACATGGAGCGCTACGTGATGCTCGAGCTCTCCAACGGCCGCACACCCGAGGGCCAGCAGCTCGTCTCCGAGGCCAACCTGCTCGCGCGCCGCGAGCCCCAGGTGAAGATGACCAACACGAAGAGCTACGGGCTGGGGCTCATGGTGGGCGAGGACCACGGCGCCCGCCTCATCCAACACGGCGGCAACACGCTGGGCTTCAGCTCGGACATGTTCTTCCTGCCCGATGCCAACGTGGGCGTCGTCCTCCTCACCAACGTCCAGGGTGATGGCCCCTTCCGCAACGCCGTCCGCCGCAAGTTCCTGGAGATCCTCTTCGACGGCCGCGACGAGGCGCGCAATCAGCTCGACTTCACCCTGAAGAACCGGCGCGAGCAGCTCGAGAAGGGGATGACCGACATCCGCGTGAAGCCGGACCTGGAGTGGCTGAAGACGCTGGCCGGCACCTGGCACAACGAGGGCCTCGGGCGCGTCACCCTGCGCGTCGAGGGCTCGGGCGCGGTGTTCGACGCGGGCGAGTGGCGCAGCAGCGTGGGCGAGAAGCAGGAGAAGGACGGCTCGCGCACGCTCATCCTGATGGACCCGCCCCTGGCCGGCTTCGAGCTCCAGGCCAAGCAGGAAGCGGGGGGCACCACGCTCGTGCTCGAGCTGCCCCAGCAGCGCTACGTCTTCGAGAAGCAGGCGGCACAGGCTTCCGGCAAGCCTTGACGTTCCCGTACGCGACGACCCTCACCCCTTGGCTGACCAGGGTGGACAGGCCGCGCTCCCCTCTGGTGCGTGGCAGGGGCCTGGAGCTCTTTTCCGCATGACGGTTCCTCGCGGCTTCGAACGGCGCCCGCCTCCGGGAAGACCGGAGGCGGGGCATGAGGGGCAGGGAGGTCCTGCCTCGCTCACTTCTTCGCTCAGGTCCTCACGACGCCATCGAAGACGCCGTAGCCTCCCGGGATGAAGAAGTCCTTCCCGGGCACCAACCCGTAGGCGCGGAGCACCGTCGCCGCGATGTCCTGCGAGCGCGGCGACCGCGTCACGATGTCCCCGGACTCCTCGACGAGCCTCACCGGAATGCCCATGGGCGAGCCCTCCATCGTCTCGTCGTAGCCGCCGAGCATCTGGTTCCCCTGGATGCCGCCCCCCACCAGGAGGGCACACGTCGCGGGGTGGTGGTCGCTGCCCACCTTGGGGAACGTCCGCCCGAAGTCGCTGTAGACGTAGACGAGCGTCTCATCCAGCAGCGAACGGGACGGGTCCGAGCGGCTCGGAGTCAGGCTCATCTCCAGGCACATGCGCCCCACCATCTCGAACGCGATGCGCAGGTACTGGGCATGCACGATCTGCCCGTTGACGAAGTGGGAGTCGAAGGTGAAGCCTTCGATGCTCGTCCCCCGCAGGGTGACGGTCGACACCAGGTCGGACTTCAGCAACTGGAGCGCGAACGCATAGTCCCCCATCGACTGCATCATGCCGCAGGCATCCGCATAGCCGGTGCAGGCCATCCAGTCCTCGGGATAGGCGGGGTCGGCCTTGAGCTTCTCCCAGGCGGGCGTCTTCTCGAGCACCGACAGCATGTCCCGGCGAATCGTGCGGCTGGCGCCCTTGTACGTGTCGTAGAGCTGCTCCATGTACGCATCCGTGCCAGCGGTGGAGGTGCCGCGCTCGCGCCGCACTGCCTTGAGCAGGGCCGAGTCCACCGCCGTCGCGGGCACCGTGCCGGACATCGGCGTGCCATCGAAGGCGAGATTCGGCTCATCCTTCCGCGCTCGCAGGCCGTTCCACGTGCCGTCACGCCGGTCGGAGAGCGTGGGCTCCACCGTCGCGCTGGAGGAGAGCAGCGTCGGGTTCGCCAGCGCGGGCAGCCCGAGCGCCATGGGCAGCATTCCGCCCAGGGCGACATTGGGCAGGGCCCGGTCCGGGAAGCGTGACGCCATGGCGTTGGCGACGACGGCCTGCACCGCCGGGGCCCGGAAGGTGGAGCCGGCGACACCGGACATGCTCGCGATGAGGCCGCTGGCGTGCGCGGCCGTCCCCTGGTCCGCCCCCACCAGCAGCACCGCCTTCTCGTAGAGCTTGTACTTCGGGTCGGCCCACACGTACCCCTCCGGGCGGTAGATCTGGGCGTTGCCGACGACGGGATTGCTCCCGTTCCTGTCCGCCGGGTTGGCCCAGTTCCAGTAGACGGGCACGCGCAGCTTGCGCGCGGGCCCGGGGGCCAGCAGGTCCACCGGAGAGCGGTCCAGGTGCTCCACCTGCTCGGGGTTGTACCCGTAGGCGTAGTTGCCTCCCTGCGCGGGAGGAATGAACTTCTGGATGCCCGCGCGAGTCATCGGCGCGAAGAAGGACTCCCAATGCAGTCCGCCCACCAGCCAGATGGCCAGCATCTTCGTGGGCCGGCCCGACGCTGACTGCGCCATCGACGTCGGCAGTCCATACCGCGCCAGCAGCCCGACCTGCGCGGCCCCGAAGGCCGCTTGAAAGAGATTGCGACGAGAGAGTTTCATGGGGGCCTCAGTAGAAGATCCAGTGCGGGTGGCGAATGAAGTACGAGCAGGCCCCCACGTAGGCGGGCTCGGTGTCGGTCGGAGTCGCGAGCGGCACGAAGACGTCCGTGTACAGCTCGTCCACCTGCGCGTCGGTGAAGCGCTCCCCCAGGAAGTGGAGAGACCAGCGCTTCAGCGTGGCCTTGACGTCGGCCGGGTTCGCCGTGCGCGCCGCGCCCTTCGGGAACAGCGCCGTGTTGTCCGGCTTGGCGAGGGCCCGCCGGCACCAGCGCTGGGAGACCTGCGTCAGCGTCAGGGCGAAGGTGGGCGCGGGGGTCCGGTCCGCGGAGACCTGGTTCATCACCGAGCCTCCGCCCAGCCCGTGGTAGCGCTCGCCGGAGATGTACTGCCGGGGTGAGGGGATGGCGTCCGGCGACTGGAGCGGGAGGTGGTCCTCGCCCCGGGACTCCGCCATGTCGAAGCCGAACTCCTTGGCATTGACGAAGAAGTCGTCGTACCCCAGCCCGAGCTGCTGGTAGAGCGCGCGCTGAACCTGGTCGGCGCTCATGCGGGTGATGCGCGGGGCGTCGGGGTTCGGCCGGGAGTCGCGCTGCTGCACGCCGATCCCCTTTATCCATGCGCGCACAGCCTCCACGGTGAGCGTCGCGGAGCCTTCCGAGACGAGCTGCGCGTAGGATTTCTGGCCGATGGGCATCTGCTTGAAGGCGCCGGTGCCCCGGCCCTCCAGGAGCTTCACCAGCTCGCTGTCATCGGGGCTGCCCGCCTTCACCAGCCGGGAGTCCGAGACGAGCAGGCTCTGGAAGGCCTCCACCGAGGCGAAGTAGCCGCGCGTGCCCTGCGCGTGACACCCCTCGCAGTGCGGCTTGAGGCCCTCCATGACGCGCAGGGTTTCCGAGGTCGCCGGCGTGCCGCACTGGTCGAGGATGGTGGCCTGAGTCACCTCCGAGCTACAGGAGGCAAGCCAGGGGAGTACGAGGAGCAAAGCGTAGCGGTTCATGTCAGCGCCCCCTCTTGAAGAGGTCCGACTGCGTGAGTGCCTTGACGTACGGCCGGACCTTGCGGCCCCCGGAGATGAAGCGCGCCACCTGGTCCTCCAGGTAGCCCGCCTCCTTCGCCGGGTCGATGTCCCGCCCCATCACCTGCGCGTGCAGGTGGCGCACGACACACCGGTCGAACGAGCCCGAGGCGACGATGAGCTTGGCGAAGCCCAGCGGCCCCACCGTCCCGTCACTCACCTGGCCCAGCAGGTTCTGCTCCGGCGGGAGGAAGTCGATGAAGACGGCCTCCGGGTTCGCCTCGGCCTGGGCCTGCGTGACGGGCGTCAGGAGCGTGTCGGGCATGTACCAGCGGTTCCAATGGCTGAACGGGTCGGAGTGATAGGGGTACTCGCCGGTGCGCCACCGCGCGGGCCAGTGCCACACCGTGCCCACGCCCGGCATCGGGTAGGTCGCACCATGGCCCTCGAACCCGTGCCCTATCTTCGCGTAGCGCTTGAAGTGGATGGCCGCCGGATCCACCCGGCGGTGGCAGTGCTGGCAGGGCCCCTCCGTCCCCGGGTCCCTCCGGTACTCGTTGAACTCCTGTCCCTGCGGCGGGGAGAGCTCCTCGCACGCCAGCATCTCCAGCGCCCGCGCGCCGCGCACGCGCTCGCGGGTGAAGGCGCTGAGGAAGCCGAGGCTGGTGAGCATGCCCGCGGCGGGGATGCCCTTCATGGCCGTGGACTGCGTGCGCGGGTCGTACCGGTAGTCTCGCTCCTCCAGGAAGAAGGGGTTGCGGGCCGGGACGGAGTACTCGCGCCAGGCGGTCGGATCGCCCTGGGAGTGCTCGGGGTCGACCGGCGCGCTGGCGAAGCGCGACGGCCTCCACCAGGAGTCGTCGTCGAGCAGGTACGTCAACTCGCCGGCGAGCCCCTGCATCACGTAGGCGGCCTGCAGGCGCGTGGGCCCCACGGAGTAGCTGCCGAGGATGAGGTCCGTCATCGGCCGGTCGTGCCAGCCGAGGTGCGCGAACAGCCGGGCGGGTTCCTCGGCGACGAGCCGCCGCTGCCCCTGCGGGTTGTGGAGCCCGTAGTCCTCCCAGCCCGGATAGCTTCCCGTGTCGGCGTGGCAGCGCACGGCAGCGGGCCCGCAGCCACAGTTGGCGACCGGGCCCGCGGTGGCGCAGGTCACCGTCACCGGGAAGCCGCTCGCGTCGTAGGTCTGCCCCGTGGCCGCCACGCTCGCCGCGTAACCGACCAGCACCGCCGTCGTGCCCGGCGCCCACCAGGGCTCGATGGAGCGCTCCGCCGCGGGGGTTCCATCCGGCTTCTGGCCCTGACAGGCCTTCTCGTCGCCGCGGAAGTACTTCCAGGCCCCGGCCTTCGGGGTGTCGGCCGCGCACCGGACGAGGGAGCGCTGCTGCTGCAAGCCATACTCCGGCGGATCCGCCGACGGCCCCACGGGCGGGATGTTGAACCAGTCGCGCGCCGTCTCGAACAGCGTCCGGTAGAAGGAGGGCTGCTCGAGCGCCCGGTCCACGAAGGCCGAGACGTAGGCGCGCTGCGCGGCCTCGTCCCCGGCGGCCTCCAGCGCGGCGAACTCCTCGTCCGTCGGAGGCGTTCCCCTCAGCGCCAGCGAGGCACGCCGCAACAGGCGGCTGGGGGCGAGCACGTCGGCCGGCACACCCGCGTTGGAGCCGTCCTTGGGCGGGGGCTCGACGCAGCCAGCGTCCTGGCCACCGGGATTGTCAATGGGAGTCGTCGTGCTGCCGGTGGAGCATCCCAGCCAGAACAGCAGTGGAAGGACCCACAGCAGGGAGTGCGCGCATCGCGCGGCTGCCAGCCATGGAGGGGGGAGCTTTCGGTCGGAGCCGGAAGAAGTTGAAAGACAGGGGTGCATGAGCTGCCCCCGAGCAACTCACATGCCATGGGGCGCTCGCGCGGGCTCTCCTGGGAGCAGGGGCCATGGCACGGGCCCTGAGCCCTGAAGTGGTGGGGGGCCACCCCCACACTCTGTAGCCCGCGCTCCCCACAGTTCCTGCCTCACGCACCCGGGTGACGAAGGCAACGACGTTGCGCCAGGCGCGGATGCGCTCCAGACCCTGTCTGTCGTTCACGAAAACTGTTGGGGATGGAAGAGAGCACCGTAGGATTGCACGCGCATGCTCATTCAATCACTCGTTCGAAACCTTGTCGTCAGTGTGTTGGTTCTGGCCTCAGCCGGCTGCACCGGCTCAAACAATGGAACAGATGACGGCGGAGTTGTCGGGCGAGCCGACGCCGGCACTGACGCGGGGTTCGACGCCGGTGTCAGCGCGTGCGGTCCGGGGCCGGCGCGCCCCGCCTCGCCGACGAAGCTCGCCGCGGCAAGCGTCTCCTCCTTCGAAGTCTCACTGGCGTGGGAGCCATCGCCGGATGCCTCGGTCAAGCGCTACCGCGTGCTGCTGGGCGCGGCGCAGGTCGGACAGGTCGATCGGCCGTCCTTCACTCACCGCCCGGCCGTCCCGGGCGAGACGTACACATACACCGTCACCGCGCTCACCGACGACGGGGGAGAGAGTGTCCCGTCGAACCCGGTGACGGTGACCATCCCGAATCCCCAGCCGGATGCGATCTCCAGGCTGGCGGCGGGACACTGGTACGAGTTCCCGGCTTCGAACCTGCGGGCCGCGGCCCTGAAGCCGACGCCCGACAAGTATCAGTGGCTCGCCTGGGGCGAGGGCATCAGCGGAATCATGAATGACTGGTCGAGCGGTGCCTTGGACACCCAGCGCGACCGGCTCTACATCACCGGCGGCGGCCACAACGGCTACTTCGGCAACGAAATCTACGGCTTCGATCTGCGCACTGGGGCGTGGCTGCGCCTGACCGACCCGGATCCGGTCAGCCCCGGAGCGGAGTGTCCCGACCGGGCGCTGGGTGTCAACTGCGCCATCCACACCTACGATGGGCTCGAGTACCTGCCTCCGCCCTTCGACCGGTTCCTCGCGATCGGCTGGGATGGCTGGCCGCAGACGGCGCTCAACCTCGACACGAACCGCTGGGAGAATCACCCCGACCTTCCCCAGCTCGGAATGCGCACCGGCGCCAACAGTGCCTACGACCCCGGCACCCGCGTCCTCTGGTACCACGCCGGCGGAGGGGCGATGTCGTTCTGGGACCCGGCCACTGGCAAGTGGACCATCCGCGGTGAGACGGATGACCTTGGCTATTACCGGAACGCGGTCGTCGACCCCCGGCGCAAGCTGTACGTCGCGGTGGGTCAGGGCTTCACCGAGACCTGGACCATCGACGCGCTGGGGAAGTTCGTTCCCAAGCACGTGCGGCTCGCGACGACGGGCGCCAGGGAGATTGAGGACGGGGGCAATCCCGGCGTCGACTACGATCCGGTGAACGATCGCATCGTGGCGTGGAAGGGAGGCGGGGACATCTACACGCTGGACATCGACACCCGCGTCTGGACGAAGCATCCGGCACTGGGCACGGTGGTGCCCGGACCGGCCAACATGAACGGGACCTTCGGGCGGTTCCGCTACGTGCCAGGCCTGAACGTCTTCGTGGTGGTCAATACCGTCGACACGAATGTCTTCGTCTACCGGCTCGATTCGAAGCCCCCTCGCCTGCTGCGGCGCATCGACGTGAAGGCGCCCAAGGCCTCCGTCGAGACGAACACGACCGGCAAGCTGCAGGTGACGGCGGTATTCCAGGACGGAAGCTCGTTCGTCGCCACGTCGGGGGTCACGTTCAGCTCGCTCGACCCGGAGGTGGCGACCGTGGACGAGGATGGCACCTTCCGGGCAATCAACCCGGGCCAGGCCCGGCTGCAGGCGAGCTACACCGACCCGCTCACCCGGCGCGGGCTGGTCGGAGCCCTGGAGCTCGAAGTGGTGCCGATGGCCGGTGACGTCGTACTCGACGCGCTGAAGATTCAGCCAGCATCGGCGCTCAAGGTGCTCCGCGGAATGTCGGCACGCTACACGGCCGTCGGCTCCTTCCACCGCGGCGCCGACGTCTTCACCCGCGACGTCACCTGCGATGCCACCTGGAACTCCGACAATCCGTCCATTGCCACGGTGACCGGCGGTACGGTGCAGGGACGCTCGGAGGGAGGCACGACGCTCCACGCGAAGGTCGGGCAGGTCGACGCCCAGGCAGCCCTCGAGGTCATTCTGAACGCGACCCGGGAGCTCTTCGCCCTGAACTTCCAGCCTCCGGGACCACCGGCGGTGGCGGGCTGGGAGGTGGCCGACGACTCCGCCTTCGACGCGGCCCGTGGTTGGGGCTGGCAGGACGCGGCCGGTCTTCAGACCCGAGGCGACCGCAACGGCACCAAGGATCCGCGCCTCGCCAGCTACGTGCTGACGACCGGAGGGAAGTTCCGGCTCCAGGTTCCCGATGGCCGGTACCATGTGGCGGCGTCCGTGGGAGACAACACCTTCGGCTCGGGCCTCGCGAGCGTGGAGCTCGCGGGCGCGGGCATCGTCTACGGCGTCGGCGCGGGCAACACGGCGGGAGCCGGCATCGTCGAAGCCACCGGAGGCAAGGGCCTCGTCTTCGACGTCGTGGGGCCCATCAACTGGCTCGCGGTGATGCCGGTCAACGGCCTGGATTTCGACGAGGCGCTCGCCGCGGCGAAGACCTGGTAGCGGACGAAGCCCGCGCTGGCTCAGCGGTACTTCTCGATGAACTGAGTCACCGCGGTAAGGAAGGCCTCGGGCTCCTCGAAGGGTGCCATGTGCGCGGACTTCTCGAAGATGACGAGGAACTTGTGCTCGGGAGGTGTACCCAGGTTGTCATAGGCGTCGTGCGCCATGGCAACCGGCACCGCGCCGTCGTGCCGCCCCCACAGCACGAGTGAGGGAATGGTGATGCGCGAGAGCTTCGGGGACATCCGCAGCGCGTCGTAGAAGGTGTCGTCGGAGAGGATCTTCTCGAGGACGACACCGTTGTTCGTGCGCAGGGCCCCCATCGAGAAGGGCGAGAAGAGCAGCATATCCGCGCCAAGGCCGGGCGAATTCGACGGATCATGGAAGTAGCCCCCCGCCTTGGTGCACAAGCGCTGCCATTTCCAGAGGTTGTCGCTGATCATCCGCGTCCCCTTCATCGACTCGGCCCACTCGGGAACGCCGCGCCACGTGTCCACCTCCTCGCCCGCGGCCAGCTTCCGCTCGGCGTGGACCTTCACGTAGTCGAGCGCGAAGTCCCAGTTCTTCTGCCAGTCGTGGTTGCCATCCAGGTCGATCCATCCGGCCACGCCCTCCTGGTGCTCGAGGAGGTAGGCGGCCCCCAGGGTGCCGCCCCAGCTCGGACCCAAGAGGAAGAGCTTCTGGACATCATGGCGCTGGCGAAGCGTACTGATGACGGCGTGGGTGTCCGCGACGAACTGCCCGAGCGAGAGCGTCTCGGGTGTGGGGTTACCCTGGGCCACCCCGGTGACGCGCTGGTCCCAGTAGACGACGGCGTACTTCTCCTCGAGGGACTCCGTGACGGGCGACACATAGGACATGCTCGAATTACCAGGGCCTCCGGCGAGCACCACCATGAAGACACCGGAGTCCGTGTTGCCACGCACCCACACCGGCAGGTCCGCGCCAGCACTGCGCACGAAGAAGAAATCGCCCTCGGTCTGGAACCGGCCGCAGCCAGTCAGGAGCGCGGCGAGCAACAGGGCGACGGTCGCGAGGGTTCTCATTGGAAGCGGACTCCGAGTTGCACGGCCGCATGGGGCAACAGCCGCTGGTTGAAGGGGAATTGACCGAAGAGCGTCACGCGGGTGAAGAGGGCAAGCGGGGCCACTCCATTGCGTTGCAGGTCCCACCCCAGGCCCAGGCTGGCGGTGGGCATGAGGGCAGGCCTGCCAGCATCCGCGGCCGGCTGCACGGCGCCGTCCGGCGAGACCCCATAGGCCGGGCCTTGCAGGAAGGTGTGCAGGTAACCAGCACCGGCGAGCAGCTCTCCATACAGGCCAAAGGGAGCCGTGAGGCGTCCGCCTACCTCGGCGGAGGCGAAGAGCCCCACGTGGTTGCGCGAGTGGACGTAGCCGCCCAGATTGCCCGTCAGAACGATGGCACCGCTGCCACCACGAACCAGGCTCAGCTCCGTCCCAACGGTAAGTCCCGGATGAACGAGCGTCTCTCCAAAGTACGCCACGGTCAGCGGAAGGCGCGTCGGCGATTCATCGGCACGGGCCGGGGAAGAGAGAAGAGCGGCAGCAGATATCACCGCGGCGAGCGCCAGCCGCTGGGTGACAGGTAACTGAAAATCCATGGGTGCTGTTCCTCCTCCCCATGGAACACCACGGCCCCGTCAAACCGTCACCGCGCTGCGCCTCGATGGGCCTCCGCTTATTTGGACTCGACCCGTCCGAGCGGCCTGGCTACGCCAGTCAGCGCGTTTTGCGCTTCCTGCCAGGCGGAGTCTCCGGGGTAGAGCGCGGTGCGGAGGTAGGCCCAGGTGAGAAGCTGAACGGCAGCCACTCGCTCGGGGTTCTCGTCCGTGGTCTCGGCGACGTCATATCCCGAGACTCCGCCCAGCCCGTGCCCTGCGTCGAACAGGGTGAGCAGGGACTTGGGGCTTGGGGAGAGGAAGTAGGGATCGGCGTGCCAGTCGGCGCCTGCGACCGTCAGGTGGGGAGAGTCGTCCTTGTCGCCGGCGACCACGAGCGCGGGCGTCGTCATCCTGGAGTAATCGATGGTCGAGAAGAAGGAGTAGTTCTCGGCCGCGAACTTGCTGAGGGCGTCGCCTCTGCCGGGCGCGGCGAGCAGCACGCCCGCCTTGATCCGGGGCTCGGCGAAGTTCACTTCCGTTCCGTCGTGGGGATCCGTGTGCCGCGCGCCAAGCAGCAGGCTCGCGGTGTGCCCGCCCATCGAGTGCCCGACGACGGCCACCTTGCTTCGGTCCAAGCGCCCGGCGAGCGCAGCGACGGCGCGCTCGATCGCGTCGAGTTGGTCGAGGATGCGCTTCATGTCCTCGGCCCGCGCTCGCCAGTACAGAGGCGCATCGGGGTCATTGGAGTCGAGGGTGAGCGTCTTTGAGTCGAGATGGGTGGGCTGGATCACGACGAAGCCGTGTGCCGCGAAGTAGTTGGCGAGTGGGGCGTAGCCGTTCAATGAGGAGAGGTGGTTGGAGCGGCCGTGGCCGTGCGAGAGCAAGAGGATGGGCAGTTCGCTTCCGGTCACGGGCGCGGAGACTCGCACCTGGAGATCGACGGCGCGGCCGGGAGCTGGCAGCACGACGGGGCTGACCGAGAGGACCGGCGTGGGTGCGCTGGGGGTGTTGGCCGCGAAAGTCGGTTCGCTCATGATCCTGATTTCCTTTCATGGGCTCGGCCCCGTGAAAACGCCCGGAGACGAGAGCGCGAACCATGCTGCGCGGCGCGATCCGTGAATTGGAAGGACCGGACATTTTCATCGTTCCTTCCGCGCCGGATTGAATGGCCGCAGTGGACGCGCAAGGATACGAGGATGTCTCGCACGATGGACTTTGCCGCCTCGACCTTCTCAATTTCCCGCTTCGTCGAGGACGTTCGCGGTGTCGTGCCAGTCGATGGACGCGCAAGTCACGAACGGCTGCCCGACGGAAGAACGATCCTTGTCTTTCGAGTGTTCGAGGAGGATCGGAAAGGGGATGTGTGCGTCGCGGGCCCGCGAACGCGGGCGCTGTTCAAGAACGCAACCGGCGTCACGCGGGCGGTAATGCTTCAGTTCAAGCCAGGCTGGTCGGCGCAGCTCCTGGGCGTGGCCGCGAGCGAGCTGACGGACCGGATCGTGCAGCTGGAAGACATCTGGGGCCGTTCGGGCGGCGACCTCTGCCTCAAGCTCCTCGCGGCGCGAAGCCTGCCGGAGATGCTCGACCGACTCTCCCACGCGATCGCCCTTCGTGCCCACCAGACATCCGACCCGGCATCGGCACGGCTCGCTCGCCGCGCGGTTCGCTTGTTCGAAGGAGACGAGGTTCGGGTGGAGAGCGTGGCGGAGCGGCTTGGCGTCACGGCGCGGCATCTTCGCCGCGCGTTCACGGAGAGCGTCGGCATCGGGCCGAAGGATTTCGCGCGGGCCGTTCGCCTGCGGCGTGCCGTGGGGATGGCTGCGACCTCGAAGGACTGGGGACGCATCGCCGCGGACGCGGGCTATTACGACCAGGCGCACCTCATTGCCGACTTCCGGGAGCTCGTCGGGCTCACACCGGGCGCCTTCGTGAAGCGTGCGGGCGATCGGGGCGTTCGGTGCGGCTCCGGCGAGGCGGAGGCCGATCTCCACGACACCACGGAGCGACTCGGGAGCTGCTCGATTCCGACTCCGCCAGGCACACCCTCTCAGACAGGGGCCCCCGAGCGGGTCCTCAGGGTGCCCCATCGCTTCATGAGTCGTTAGCGCTCAATAGCTCGGGTCATAGCCGACGCCGGTCCTGAGGGACAAACTGGTCGAATCGCAACGATGATCCGGATTGCCATTCGCGTCGTAGTCGCACTCATAGGTGCCACTTCCGAGGTAATAGCGGTGACTGCCAGGCTGGAGGTTGGTGCTGAGGTTGGACCTCATCGAGGTGTTGTACTTGTAGTTATAGTACGTGGAGAGATAGTTCAGCTGGATGGCGGCGCCCAGATTGACGGGGATGGTGCGGGCGCGATCGGCCCAGAAGGTGACGTAGTAGTCCGTCGCCACGTAGACGTACCATGGGTTTTCAGACCGCGCGGCTTCGACCTCCTCCATGGTGGCGAAGGGCACCCCGGCCAAACCCATGACGCTCAGGTCTCCCGAGGACAGCGCGTCGCGGTTGGCGTCGAAGGAGGTGCCGCTCTTCTTCTCCAGCGTGATGGTCCCATCCGGGCTCTGAGCGGTGGACGGGACCGCCGTCGCGGGCTCCTGCTCACTGGAGGCATCGAGTTCCGGCTGGCAGGCAAACGCCAAGGGGAGCAGCGCGAGTGATGCGGCAAGGAAGGTTCGTTTCATGGGGCTCGAGGTGAGGCGCTAGGTGGACAGTCATGGCGACGAATGCGCCGCCACCACGATTATCGGAGCAAGTGGTTGAATCATGTCAATCAAATCAAGAGCTGCACGTTTTTTCTGATTCTACGAAAAAGAAAGAACACCGTGACTGCCACAGACATGGTCAAGCGCGAGCGAACTTCATGGGCCGAGCTGGCCGCCTCGATTTGAGTGCGTTGACGAGAAGGACAAAGGTAGCCTGGCTGGGGCGGCTTGAGCCTCAACACCACGCGGCCCGAGGGGGCTCGCGCGCCGGGGCCAGCCTCGCACCTGCCGTAGGCAGGCCCACTCCTCCACCTGCCCCTCCCCTGCCACACCTTGCCAGGGCACACATCACCGTCAGCCTCCCACGGCCTCCGTTGAGCCCTCGGCTGCTCGTAGGGTTCGAGGCCTACGAGAGCTCCACCCGCTGCGCTCAGGTTCGAGCATCAGGCGCCCGCGTTTATCGTGAGGGTTAGCGACGTGGGATTGATCACCTCGCCGTTACCCGCGTCGAGCTCCACCTCGTCGTAGCCGAAACAGAATGCATGCCTGGCAATGGCGCGCTCATGGATCGCCTTGGCATATAGAAAGACCGGATCATTCTGGTAATAAAGGCCCCGGTCGGCCTGCGGAACCGGAAAGCGCGAATCGTTCATGAGCGTTGACCGCAACAACGAAGCCCCCAACACCGCCGCGATCCGGTTGCCCGGCCCGTCGTTCGGGTGTGACTGAATCGCATTGCGATAGACTGCCTCAGTCCCCGTCCCGGTCCTCGTGATCGGTGGCTTGAGGCCCTTGACACCCATCGTGTACTTCTGCCCATCGGTGCCGCGGATGAACGTGAACTGGTCCGCCTCGATGACGCACCGATATTCCGCGCCATCATACTCGAGGACCAATGGGTGTTCCCGGTCTTTGTAATAGCTCAAGCACGCGTCAATGTATGGCTCGAGCTGGGTTTCGGGAAACCGGAGATCGACGGGATAGAGGTCACCGTAGGCGATCGCGAAGCCCGGCATCAGCGCCCTGACCCGCTCCCCCTGCGCGTTCTTGATGACCAGCCGCCGCCATGGCTCCGCCGCCTCCAGCCTGGCGAAGATCTCCGCCCGGGCGGAATCGCTGGCAAACCCCATGTCGAAGCGCTTCTCCCGGGTCGGATCGCCAGGATCATAGCCGCTAAACTGGAGCCGCAGTGCGAGCCCGAACGCGTCCACCTGGGTCACGTTGGCGTGTAACCGGGATTTTTCGACCCCGCCATTGGCCGTCGCGAGCCAGTTGAGCTCGATGAAGTCCCATACGATGTCGTAGTTTGGATTACCCTTCGGAGTTCCGGCATCCACCGTTATCGGGCGACCGGTGCCATCCGTGCCGACTTGCAGCTTTCGGCCAAACGAGACATACGCCCGCATGGCCTCGAGCTGTGGCAACTTCAGCCGATTCTCGCCAGGCTCCAGCGCGAGACCATACGAGCCACCCGGCTGGCTTGCTGGAAACCGCGCGACAGTGCCCTCGCGATCGACGAGGTACTCCAGCGTCTTGTTACTGAACAGGTAGAGGTACGCCGGCTTGCTCGATCCACTGTTGTTGAAGATCGTGAACGGAAGGGTTGGACGAGAGGACTTGTCGAGTGACATGCAACGCCTCGTGAAGTTGAGCTGCCAGGAAATAACCGTTCACGGGTGAAATCCCCCGCGTTCGCCGCGCCCCTACCAACCCATGGACGTCCGAAGGCCCTTACCCGTGACTGGTGACCCAGGGAATTTCATCGTTCCCTCAAGCAGGGGCGGAGCCGGAGGAGGCAAGAACCTGCTCAGCAGGGGTCGAACGACACCGACTGGAAATTCGTACGCCCGTAGCTGCCCAGGGTTGTGCGAGATTCCACGCCATGACCTTCGACCATTTGAAGTTCCTCGAAGTCGAGATCCAGATGCCGCTCATGAAGCTTCCGGTGCGCACGAGCCTCATCGAGCTCGAGCGCGCACGAGTGCTCTTGTCACCGGCCTCGACGCTCACCGAGGCGAAGCTTCGCGACGCGGGAGAGGTCACCGACATCATCGCTCCCAGCCTCCTTCATACCGCCGGAATGAAGAGCGCCGCGGCCGTCCACCCGCGTGCCCGCCTCTGGGGCCCGGTCGGCATCCGGGAAAAGCTCCCCGCGCTCTCGTGGCACGGCATCCTGGGAGTCGACGCCTGGCCGTACGAAGGTGAGCTCCGTCACGTGGCCCTTGGAGGAATGCCCGGTTTCAATGAGAGCGTGTTCCTGCACGAGCGCTCGCGGGTGCTGCTCGTGAGCGACCTGGTCTTCAACATCGAGGAGCCACGTGGCATCGGCGCATGGCTGATCCTCAGTCTGTTCGGCACGTATCGCCGGTTGGGTGCCAGCCGCCTGTTCCTCCGCGCCGTGAAAGATCGAGCTGCGTTTCTGGAGTCAATCCAACGAATCGCCGCGCTCGACTTCGCGCACGTCGCTCCCGCGCATGGGGGCGTGGTGTCGAACGAAGGAAAGGCAAAGCTGCTCGCCGCACTGCGCGAGCGGGGCTACGCGACCTGAACATGGCCGTGACGACCCCGTGCCGCGCGCACGGGCAGGACCTGCACGTGGGCAGGGCGCTCCCCGCGCTCGCGCGGGAGGCCGGCGTGGAGGTCGTGCGCGACCAGGTGGTTCGCATGACCTTGCCGGGCCATCGCATGGCCATGCTCCATTACCTCAACATCCAGACCTGGCGGAGCGACGCCTTCGTGTCGAGCCACTACTCCGCCGTGCAGCTCGATGCCTTGGAGGCGGAGCTCCGCGAGCTCGCGGAACGCCCCGACCCGGCCGTGTCCGTCGACTACCACATGCGGCAGATGGTGCTCGCGGCGAGGGCGTAGCTCCCGCGAGCGCCTGCTGCACGTTCAGGAAGATGGCGGTGGGCAGGGCAGCACCTTCCGCTTCTCGCTCCCCGCCGCCCGCGGCTGACGCGTCAGCACGCGTTCCGACATGGGTTCCCCCACGGCTCCCAGTCCGCTTCACTCGGAGAGGCCTGTTGGCATGGGTGTTGCCATGCATCCCGTCAGCGGAAGTATGCCGGCTTTCCCCCTTCCACCTGGGGTACGCCCCAACCTTCTCGCAACACCGTAGCCGAACCACCCTGACACACCCTGAGAGGCTTCCTAGGAGTCCAAACGAGCGCTGGTAAAGGTGGGAGGAAATTCCGACGCCACATCAATACAGTCCTCGCCTGTGTAAATGGCGTAGTGACGGAGGTTGACAACGTGGTCCAGAACTCCTCCCGACTCCGCTCGAAGCCACTCCAGCCAAAGAGAATTACCCACCAGGAAGACGCCAGAAGTGGAATAGGGCGTGCGCTTATGCCAGGTTCGGAGGCGGAAGCTCTCGTTGATATTTCGGTATCCTACGAACCCCTCGAATGTTAACTCGATAGATCGCTCGCTGGCGACGTCGCCGAGGATGATTTGCAAGCCCAGATGCGTGTCGATCAGGCTTTTGCATTCAAGGCCCTTGAACCCTGAGGTGCCCACATCGATGGGTTCGTACGTCTCCGTTATGATGTCATGGGCCATATCGAATTTTTATTCTCTTCTTTCCATCTTGGATTTCAACACGGCAAAGTTGAACGTCCTCCTGAACAACCCCGCCTGGTCCACTCGCGGCGTCTTCTCCTTCATCGGTTCCTTCCTGGCCGCTGCCTGGGGTGCCACGCTCGCCTTCTCCCCACCTGCGTGACGAGGGCCGCGACGAGGATGCGCATGAGGGCATCCACGGGTTGTTCATTACCTTTCAAGCCTCCTCCGAGAAGAAGGGGACCCGCACGCGCCGGGAGGCTACTCTTGGCCGATGCTTCGCCGCGCACTCGTTCCCATCGTCCTCTGCGCTTCGCTCGCCTGGCCTCTGCATGTGCTCGCCTGCAGCAACTCGATGGAGTCCAGCGAAATCAGCTTCACCCAGCCTCTCTGGGTCGATCTGCTCTTCTGGAGCGCGGGCGCGGTGTTCTTGAACCGCGTCGTCCTCGTGAAGCTCTGGGGACCGACCGCCGAGGGTCAGGCCGGGCCTTCATTGCTCCTCCGCTACTTCTTCCTGCTCGTCTTCGGCGCTGTCGTCGTGCTGCTGGCCATGATCGTGGCCGGAGGCCCTCTTCTCAGCCGTAGCTCGGCAGGCTTCTCCACATGCTGGGTGAACCACTCCGTCCTGGTGGTGCTGGTGCTCTGCCCTGTCGTCCTCTTCACCCTGCAGGCCGCGCTCTTCCATGGATGGGCCAACCGGTCAGCCGGAAAGAAGGGGGTTGCCGTTCTCGTGAGCCTGGTGGCCACCTCGGCGGTGCTGGTGTTCGTGATGGCGGTGACTCGCGATACGGTGTTCCTCCCCGAACTCTGCCGGTCCTCGCCGAACTTCTTCGCCAGAGGCTACCGCCCCCCCGACGATTGAGCTACCCCCTGGAGCACCCTCTTGGCCACGCGCTCCCTTCCGCTCGCCTACCTCTCCGGTGCCGCGCTCCTTGCAGTGATTGCCGGAGGCGGCTTCGTGCTGGTCCGCGACGCCGATGTGCTGGCGCTGCGACTGCCAACGCGAGTCCTTGCCCCCACGAAGCACTCGCTCGAGAGTCCACGCGATGCCGTGGAGCACTTCCAGTGCAACCGGTGCCACGTGGTGCCCGGCATCGAGCCGACCTCGGCTCGCATGAGCGAGAACTGCGTCACCTGCCATCAGGCCATCACCGCCGGGCGGCTCGACCTCTGGTACAAAGCAGCCTACGTCCAGCGGTGGAAGGAGCACCTCACGCATCTGGTGCGGACGCCGGACCTCGGCTCGCTGGGCCAGCGCGTCAAGCGGAGCTGGCTCACCACCTGGCTCCAGGCGCCGCACGTGGTGAGGCCCCTCTACGGGGCCACCATGCCCAAGATGAAGATCGGCCCGCGGGAGGCCGAGCTCATCGCCGACTTCTTCGAGGTCACCGAGGAGGACTCCCCAGAGCTCCCGCGAGGTGACGCGGCGGCGGGCCGGGCGCTCTACGAGAAGAGCCAGTGCTCGAGCTGTCACTATCGCGGAGACGCCCCGCTCGAGTCGCTGCGCTACGGCGCGCCCGAGTTCCGCGGCCCCTCGGCTCGCAGGCGCGCCCCCGACCTGCGGTTCGTGCGCAGCCGCATGTCGCTCGCGCAGCTACGAAGCTGGCTGGGTGAGCCGCACCGCATCCTCCCCGACACCGAGATGCCCACCTTCCCGTTCACCTCGAAGGACATCGAGGACCTGGCGACCTTCCTCAGCGAGCCTCTGCCAGGGGTAGCGGCCGAGCCGCGCCCCGCGTACCGGCCGCGCCGGCTCGAGCGAGAGGTGCACTACCAGGAGGTCGCGCAGAAGCTCTCGCGGCACCTCTGCTTCCACTGCCACTCCGACAGGAACCGGGAGGGTGACCAGGGGCCGGGCAACAGCGGCGGGTTCGGCTACGACGGCGTCTCGCTCGATCTCGCCACGCGGGAGGGCATCCTCCGAGGCATCAAGCGGGACGGGCGGTTCCGCGGGCTCCCGGATCGGCTCGAGAATGGCACGCCCCGGCTGGTGGCCAGCCTGCTCGCCCGCCACGCCGAGCTGAGCGGGAATTACGACCCGGCGGTGATGGGCATGCCCCTCGGCCTCCCACCCATTCCCAACGAGGAGATCGATCTGATCTACACGTGGATAGAGCAGGGCGCGCCTGAGTAGACGGGGTCGAATCCCGCCGTCTTCTCTTCTCCTTCCCGCCACGTGGAGCGCCCCGACCCGGCCGTGTCCGTCGACTACCACATGCGGCAGATGGTGCTCGCGGCGAGGGCGTAGCTCCCGCGAGCGGTGTGACGTTCGCTGGCCAGTCGGACGCGAAGATCGCCATGACGTGGAGCGAGCTGTTCCCTCCGGCCGCGGCGCCGGTTGCGAGGCGCTGGGTGAACGTGCCGGCGCCCGTGGGCGTCACGCTCAAGCAGATCTCGGTGGGGAGCGCGAATGCCATCTGGGTGCTCGATACCGCTGGCTCCCCCTGGAAGTGGAACGGCTCCGCCTGGGAGAAGAAGGCCGGCACCGTGAGCACCATCTCCGCCGCCCCGGACGGGACGCAGTGGGCCACCAACCCCCCGGACGCCAACCGCGTGCTGCGCTGGACCGGCACCGGGTGGGACGCCAGCCTCCCCGCGGGAATGACCTACGTGTCCGTGGGCAACGCCAACAACATCTGACGACAGGTGCTCGCCCAAGCAGGTGAGGAGGCGAGCGTAGCGCTCGAGGCAGCGGCCAGGAAGGAACCGATGAGGGAGAGGACGCCGCGAGTGGACCAGGCAGAGTTGCCGCGCAGGACATTCGCGGTGGACGTGTTCGCTTCTCCTTCCCGCCACGTGTCTCGCCGCGTGGTGTCGCTCAAGTTCTTTGACACCCTCACGGAGGCCCCCCTGCTCCAGCGCATCCTCCGCGGCCTCCTCAAGTGCGAGCCCGGGTCATCCGGGCGGCACCCTTGGACGCCATAGCCCTCGCGAAGGTTCCTCGCCGGGACTATCGAGCGGGTGGAGTCGTTCCCGAGATGGACGCCAACACGCGGACGAGCTTGTCGAAACTGTCGGAACGCTTGCGGACACGAGCGATATCGAGCTTCTGAGTCTCCCGCAGCTGGTGGGTCGTCGGGAGATAACTTGGGACGAGTCTGGCCAACGCTTCCTTGGCTCCCCGCTTGCGTTCAGGCTCTGGCGCACCAGCGCCCGCCAGTTGCTCGTCCGTGTAGTTGAGCAACAGCCAGGTCTCGTACTCTCGAAGAGCCATGACCGCGCCTCCCAACGAGAGGCTGCTCACCACACGCGCGGCATCAGGGCCCCATGTCGCAGGACAGTCATCGTCAGCGTCGCATAATACGAGCACCGCATTCGCCTTCCGGGTCTGCTTCGCGAGTTGGATGGCCCTCCGCAGACCTTCTTCCTGACAGGTGCGCTGCGGGCTCCTCTTCTTCTCATCCACCAACTTGCCGCGTGGGTGCCGGATGGGCGCATTGTCAACGACCCACTCGAAGTCATTGAGATGCTGGCGCAGGATCCGCATACACAGGTTCGGGACCGCCCCCACCTCGCCCTTTCCCTCGACGATGCAGACGAGCTTCTTCATGGTGCACGGTTCAGAGTTGGACGATGCCGGGCTCGTCACCTTCGATCCGGAGAGGCTCGGAGCGCATGAGCTCAGCCACGGTAAACAGCCCTTGCCGGACGACCTCACGCTGCACGGACGCGAGCGGGCCTACCTGCGTCACCCCGTCACGATAGGAGCACACGAGAATCTCCTCCTCGCGCGCGGCATCGAGGAGATCCGCGCTGTGCGTGGTGATGAGCACCGAGCCTTGGGTCGAGGCGTCCTTCAAGACATCGAAGAGCAACTGGGCCGCTCCGACATGGATGGCGACCTCCGGCTCCTCGATGATGAGGAGCTCGTCCCGAGCCATCTGCTGCGTGGCAACGAGGATTCCGAGAGCACGCAAGGCGCCTTCCGACATCTCGCTCGTCGAGAACCTCGCCACCTGACCAGCGGCCTGCTGTTGCTCGAAACGCAAGAGCAGGAAGCGATCGAACGACTCCACGAACATGCGGAGGAGCCCGGGGACGATCCGCTGCATAGCCGTGACCACACGCTCCTGCCCCGTGGCGTCGAGGCTCCTGAAGGCCACCGCGATATTGCTCCCCGACTCCTCCAAGCGCGTGTTCTCCGTGGCGGACTGCGGCTGGCGCATGGAGTCCGGGTTGAGGCGGATCCGCGTCACGTTTCGGAGAGCCGCGCGGCGGGACAGGAGCGCCATCTGACGGGCGAAGACCATCGCGCTGGCGGTCTCGCTCAATTTGGGAATCCGTCCGACCGACTCAGCCAGCCGTTCTGGCTCGATCTCCACACCGTCGGGCGTTCTCTCGAGGCGAAACACCGGCTCTCCTCGGGAGAAGAGTTCGATGGTCTCACCGCGGAAGGACCAGCCCCGCGCGCCTCCGCTACGAATGGTGAATTGATGGCGTAGATAGTCGGTATCCAGGCCAGCGCGGGACGTGGCTGAGCGGATGTCCACGGACAGGTCGGCATCCTCTCCAGGCTGCCAGCGCCGGAGACCCACTAGGCCTCCGCGCCGCTCCACGGCCGTCTCGGCATCCGTCGCTACGTCCCGCGCGAACACGAAGGCATCGGCGAAGTTGGACTTTCCGCTGCCATTGGGACCCACCACCACCGTGAAGGGAGCGAGTTCCACGCTGGCCTCGGCGATGCTCCGGTAGTTCTTGAGCTCGATGCGGCGCCACATCTGCTCCAGACTCTCCGTCCGCTCCTCCGCAGCCAGCGGCCGGGCTTCGACGTAACGGTGGATGGCGAGACTGAACTCATTCGCGGAGATCTCGTCCAGGCCAACCACACGGGCATAGCGCGGGACGTCCACGAATTCGTTGAAGGTCGTGACGATTCTGGCGACATCCTCGGCGCGTAGGCGGTTCCACGGACGCTCTTCATGGAATTCCTGCGAGGCATCGATGAAGAGGACCTTTCCCTTCCTCTTCTCTGGTTTACTCCGGTTCAAGACCAGGATCGCCGCCGGGAGAGAGGTGCCAAGGAACAGCCCACCAGGAAGCCCTATCACTGCCTCGAACAAATCATCGCCTAGCATCGCGGCGCGTATCTTCGCCTCCACCTTCCCGCGGAACAGCACACCATGCGGTACGACCGTCGCGAGCTGACCACTCGGCTTCAACGTCGCGACCATGTGCTGGAGGAAGGCGAAGTCGCCGTGATCCCGAGGCGGCATGCCATACCGGAAACGTCCGTAGGGATCGTACGACGCTACCTCGTGCCCCCACCAACGGAGGGAGAAGGGAGGATTGGCAATCACTCGGTCATAGCGGTCCAACTGACCATCCGTCACCAGCCTGGGCTCTCGAATCGTATCGCCCGCTTCAATCCTGGCTTCATGCAGCCCGTGCAGGAGCATGTTGATCCTGGCCAGAACCCAATTGTCGATCTGCTTCTCCTGCCCTTCGAGTCGGATATTCCTTGCATCGCCTCCGTGTGCTTCGACGTACTCCGCGCATCCGAGCAACGTCGAGCCTGTGCCGCACACCGGATCACAAATGCTCATGCCTTCTTGTGGATCGAGGAGTTCGACCATGAGCCTCACGAGCATCACGGGCGTAAAGGATGTTCCCCCACGTTTCCTAGCCCGATGCGCTGTCTGCTCGAGAAAGGCCGAATAGGCATGCCCAAGCGCACCCGGTTCTGCCAGAGCGAGCTCATGGAGCGGGAGCCCTGAGAAAGAATGGACAAGCGTTTGAAGCAATGACTTCCGCTGGGAAGGACCGCCGAACCATCGTTCATCCGCGAAATCGACCGAAGTGAGTACACGCTCGAGCTGTGGATTCGCATGCTCAATGATCGAACAGGCGCGGTTCAGATCATGGTCGATGTGGAGATGCGAGAGGTACCTGAGCCTTGACCATCTCGCCTCCTCAGGGATGAAGAACTCGTGTTCATCGGGGTCTCCATAGGCAACAGCCTCGGGTGCTCCTTCCGCCAGGAGTTCGGCGACGCGCTCTTCGAATACGTCGTTGAGGCGTTTCAGCAAGAGCAGAACGGAGAGGGATGTCCGGTGATGGACCGGCTCTCCCGTGCCACGCAAGAATTCAAAGGAACCGAGGAGCTGGTCGAGGAGCTGCGCCCCACTCACCCTTCGGGGAAAGGCGGCCACTATTGAGACCGAGGTCGGGGCTTCACCGTAAACAGAAACAGGTTCTGCCGCCTCCACAGCCTCGCTGGTGCTCTCGGAGAGCAGGCGCGCAACCAATCCAGCCTTGTCCCGCCCACCTGTCTCCAGGCCCAGCTTGCGGCACAACTCCTTCAGTTGCTCCCGGCTGAGCAGGAGCAACATCTCCTCGGCCTTCCCTCCTGGCAACGAGACCAGAGCGTCCACGATCGGCTGCTTGCTGCGCCGCCCGGGCGGTTCGACACCGAGACGATCGGCCAGCCAGAGGAGGTCGGCCCTCGGGAGGAGCTCCAGGACTTCACGAGGCGTCGGCATGGTCGCCCGTGAGGATACACATGGAGCCCCACTACCGCGACTCCAGTCAGGTGCTCCATTACGGGCCATCCCGCCGACGCCGTCAGCGCTTCTCCAGTTCCTCAAGGTGGAAGACGCGCGAGGCCACCCGGTCCAGCACCTCGTCGCCCCACACGAGGCTCGCCTTCGCCAGCCGGTTCATGTTCTTCGCGAAGACCTTGCCCTCGGGCATCTGCGTGTAGACGCGGCTGAGGCGTATAAGAAGGATGGGAGGCGTGTTGAGGGAGTGGGCAGGTCTGCAGTGAACCGGGCATCCCCGAGCTGGCGCGCCAGACGCAGATCCTGCGGCACGGAGATGGGCTCGCTGTTGCCGCTGTTCGGCCCACGCGGTTCGCCATCCCCCGGTTGACCGACCCTCCTCCGGATGACCGACCTCCTCCCGATGACGGACGCGCGACGTCCCGGGAACGTGCGATTCCCCCTCGCATGAAACGAATCCCGGGACTCTCGAAGCTCGCCTTCATCACCGTGGGTGTCCTCGCCGTCCTGCTCGGCGCCTTCACCCTCTTCGGCAACAACCTCCGCAAGCTCTTCGGCGCCAGCGCGGAGTCACTCGCCGGCACCTCGGAGCTGTCGGCGTACCGGGGGGGGGCCACCAGTCAACTCCAGCGCAAGTCGCTGAGGAACTTCGGCGCGAACAAGGACGACGAGGGCGATTCGTACGCGGCACCGGCTCCGGCTCCGACTCCGGCCTCTGCTCCGAGGTCCGCAGCCGTGGTGCCGGCGCAGGCCACGCGGATGGCCGAGCCCGTCACCACCGGCAACACCCACGCCGCCGAGCGGCCCAACCCCTACACCCTCACCACCGAGGACCGCTTCTCCACCTTCGCGGTGGACGTGGACACCGCCTCCTACACCCTCTTCCGCCGCTCCATCACCGGCGGCTCCCTCCCCCCGCCCGAGTCCGTGCGCGTGGAGGAGTGGGTGAACTACTTCACCTACCGCTACCCCAAGCCCGAGGAGGGTGACTTCCGGGTGGACCTCGAGGGCGCCCCCTCCCCCTTCACCCGGGGCCGCCACCTGGTGCGCGTGGGCGTCCAGGGCCGCACCCTCGCCAAGAGCCAGCGCAAGCCCACCCACCTCGTCTTCCTGGTGGACACCAGCGGCTCCATGTCCCAGCCCGACAAACTGCCGCTCGCGCAGAAGGCCATGAAGCTGATGGTGGACGGGCTCAACGAGTCGGACACCGTGGCGCTCGTCACCTACGCCGGCAGCGTGCGCGACGTGCTGCCCCCCACCCCCGCCTCCCAGCGCTCCACCCTCTTCGACGCCATCGACTCGCTCACCGCCGGCGGCGGCACCGCCATGGGCAGCGGGTTGGAGCTCGCCTACAAGCACGCCGTGAAGAAGGCCAGCTCCAAGGCCGTCTCCCGCGTCGTCGTGCTCACCGACGGTGACACCAACCTCGGCCCCAACCTCACCGCCGAGAGCATGCTCCAGAGCGTCCACGGCTACGTGCAGGAGGGCGTCACGCTGACCACCATCGGCCTGGGCATGGGCAACTACCGCGATGACCTGATGGAGAAGCTGGCCAACAAGGGCAACGGCAACTGCTTCTACATCGACAGCGAGCGCGAGGCCCGCCGCGTCTTCCAGGAGCGGCTCGCCGGTACCCTGGAGGTCATCGCCCAGGACGTGAAGGTGCAGGTGGAGTTCGACCCCGCCACCGTGCGCGGCTACCGGCTGCTGGGCTACGAGAACCGCGCCATCGCCGACAAGGACTTCCGCAACGACAAGGTGGACGCGGGAGAGATCGGCGCCGGCCACACCGTCACCGCCCTCTACGAGGTGGAGCTCACCGGCGAGGGCCAGGACGTGGCCACCGTGCGCGTGCGCGCCAAGAAGCCCGGTGGGGCCGAGGCCTCCGAGCAGCGCTTCTCCCTGGCACGCGCGCAGCTGCGCGGCTCGCTGGAAGAGGCCTCCTCGGACCTGCGCTTCGCCACCGCCGTGGCCGGCACCGCGGACATCCTCCGGGGCGCGCCCCAGGCCGGGGACTGGAGCCTGGCCACCGCCGAGTCGCTCGCCGAGGACGCCGTGGACGGCATGAGCGACCGCGCCGAGTTCCTCGGCCTGCTGCGGCTGGCGCGCGAGCACCGCACCCCCGCCCTGGCCCGCGAGTAGCTAGCGGGAGCCTTCGAGGCCTCGCCCGGCCGCCGCGTCCACCCAGACCTCCACGTTGCCGTGGAGTTGGAGGAGCGAGGCCGGGCACTGGGTGGTCAGGGGGCCGCGCACCAGCGCCGTCACCGCCGCCGCCTTGTTCACCCCGAAGGCCAGTAGCACCACCCGGCGCGCTTGCAGCAACGAGCCCATGCCCAGCGTGAGCCCCGCCAGCGGCACCTTCGACACGTCCTCCCCGAAGAAGGAGGCCAGGGCCTGGCGTGAATCCCGGGACAGCCTCGCCCGGTGGCTCGCCGACTGCAGATTCTCCCCCGGCTCGTTGAAGGCCACCTGCCCGTTCGAGCCGACGCCCAACAGCAACAGGTCCAACCCTCCCGCCATCGCCAGCTGCGCGTCATAGCGGGCGCACTCGCGCTCGGCCCGCTCCGCGCTCCCATCCAGGAAATGGATGCGCTCGGGGGCCAGGTTGACGTGCTGGAAGAGGTGTCGCTCCATGTAGGCCCGGAAGCTGCCCGGGTCGTCGGGCGGCAGGCCGAGGAACTCGTCCACGTTGAAGGTGGTCACCCGCGAGAGGTCCACCTCCCCGCGCCGGTGCAGGGCCCCCATCTCCCGGTACACGTTGAGCGGAGTGCGTCCGGTCGGCAGCCCGAGGACCAACGAGGGCTTCTCCCGGATGGCAGCGGCCACGAGGCCGGCACAGGCGGTGGCAGCTTCCAGCTCGGTGGCGAAGACGCGGACGTTCAAGGCGTGGCCGGAGCGAGAGAGAGCGGGCAGCATAGCCAAAGCGCGCGCTCCGACAAAGCGGCACGTCACCCATCGCATCATGCCCCGCCTGGATTCGAGCCAAGTAGGGTCCGCGATCGGGGGAGGCCCCGTCCGTCCGCTCCCTTAACGACCTCGGGTCATCCACCTCTGGCCGACCGCCACCGTGGCTGCCGGGCGGTTTACACCAACTTCGCGGATGATTCGTCCCCCAGGTGCGTTAGAAGGGCACCTCATGAAAGTCGCCGTTCTCACGGGCGGGGGCGATTGCCCCGGCCTCAATGCGGTCATCCGCGCCGTCGTCCGCCGGGCCAGTGCCCATGGCTTCGAAATGATGGGTCTGCGCGACGGCTGGAAGGGTCTCCTCGAGGACAACCACTTCCGCCTCACGCGCGAGACCACCTCCGGCATCCTCCACCGGGGAGGCACCATCCTGGGAACCTCCCGCGTCAACCCGTTCAAGGTGGAGAATGGGTTGGAGAAGGTGAAGCGGGCCATGGAGCGCAATGAAATCCATGCCGTCATCGCCATTGGCGGTGAGGGGACCCTGTCCGCCGCCACCCGCATGTCCCAGGAGGGGCTGAGCATCGTCGGCGTGCCGAAGACGATCGACAACGATCTCAACGGCACGGACTTCACCTTCGGCTTCGACACCGCGGTGGCCATCGCCACCGAGGCCATCGACCGGCTGCACTCCACCGCCGAGTCGCACAAGCGCGTCATCGTGTGCGAGGTGATGGGCCGTCACGTGGGGTGGATCGCCACCTACGCGGGCATGGCCGGCGGCGCGGACGTCATCCTGGTGCCCGAGGTCCCCGCCGACCTGGTGCGGGTGGCCGAGCACATCAAGCACCGGCACTCCACCGGGCGCTCGTTCTCCATCGTGGTGGTGGCCGAGGGCACGCGCATCAAGACGGGCGCGGACGAGCAGGAGCACCTGGTCACCTCGGGCGCCCTGGACGAGGCCGGCCGGCCCCGGCTGGGCGGCGTGGGTGCCATCGTGGCCCATGAAATCGAGCGGCGCACGGGCTACGAGACGCGCGTGTCGGTGCTGGGCCACATCCAGCGCGGCGGCGCGCCCACCGCGCACGACCGCGTGCTCGCCACGCGCTTCGGCGTCCATGCGTGCGACATGGTGGCCCGCGGCGAGTTCGGCAAGATGGCCGCGCTCCGGGGCAATGAGATCATCAGCGTGGACCTGTCCGAGGCCACCCGCGAGCTCAAGAAGGTCCCCCAGGAGTTCTTCGAGGTCGCCCAGGTGTTCTTCGGGTAGATGGACCTGTACGCGGAGATGGCGGCCCTCGTGTCCGAGGGCCGTCCGTTCGTGCTGGCCACCGTCATCGAGAGCGCCGGCAGCACGCCGCAGAAGCCGGGCTCGAAGCTGGTGGTGCTCGGCGATGGCGGCCTGCGGGGCACCGTGGGCGGCGGCGCCATCGAGCATCAGATCATCCAGGCCGCGCTGGCCCTGCTCCAGGCCCCGGAGCGCACGCGCGTCATCGAGACGCACCTCACGCACGAGCTGGGCATGTGCTGTGGGGGGCGGATGAAGGTGTTCCTGGAGAAGCACGGAGCGCCCCCGAGGCTCACCGTGTTCGGCGCGGGGCACGTGGCGAAGGAGCTGGCCGCGCTCGCGCACCGGGTGGGATTTCGCGTCACCGTGGTGGATGCCCGGCCCGAGTGGGCCAATCCCGAGCGCTTTCCCGGTGTCGAGCTGCTGGTGAAGGATCCGGCGGACCACGCGCGGGCCCTGACCGGTGGTGAGGATCAGTACTTCTGCGTCACCACGCACGACCACCCGCTGGACCAGGCCGTGGTGGAGGCGTTGCTGGAGAAGCCCTCGGCGTACCTGGGAGTGATTGGCAGCCGGCGCAAGGCCGAGCGCTTCCGGATGCGGCTGCGCGCCGCGGGCTTCCCCGAGGCCGCCGTGGAGCGGATGCGCTCCCCCATGGGCGTGGACATCGGCGCGCTGACACCGGAGGAGATCGCCGTCTCCATCGTGGGCGAGCTCATCCAGGTGCGCCGTCACGCCCCCTGACGCACCGCTCCCCTGCATGGAAGACGACAGGGTGCGCCGCTTCCCGAGGTGGCCAGAGGCCCTCCCCTGTTAAAAGCCAGCACCCGCGCCGCGTCCGGCGCGCGGGCCCAGGAGGCGAACACATGGTGGTCCTCACGGATGGTGGCTCTCGCGCCGAGGTCGTCCCCGAGCGAGGAGCACTCGTCAGCCGCTTCACCGTCGAGGGCGAGCCCATCCTCTACCTCGACGAGAGCACCCTCGCGGATGCCACCAAGAACGTGCGCGGCGGCATCCCCGTGCTCTTCCCCGCTCCCGGTGTCACCCCCGGCGGCAAGTACCTGGTGGACGGCCGCGAGTACCCCATCCGCCGCCATGGCTTCGCCCGCGACCTGCCCTGGGACGTGCGCACCCAGGAGGCCTCGCGCGTGGTGCTCGCGCTCGGGCACTCGGAGCAGACCCTGCGCGAGTTCCCCTGGCGCTTCGAGGCGCTCCTCACCGTGACGCTCCGGGGCTCCGCGCTCCACCTCACCTTCTCCGCCGAGAACCGGGACTCCCGGCCCATGCCCCTGCACCTCGGCTACCACCCGTACTTCCATGTCCCCCAAGCCAACAAGGCCTCGGCCCGCGTCGAGACCGATGCCTCGCGCGCCTGGGACAACCGCCAGGGCGCCCACGTCCCCTTCACCGGGTTGGACCTCACCGGGCCCGAGCTGGACATGCACCTGATCGACCACTCGCCCCAGGGCACCACGCTCGAGCGCGGACCGGGCCTGCGCCCCGTGGAGCTCGCCTGGAGCCCCTCCTTCACCACGCTCGTGGTGTGGACACTCGGAGGCCGTGACTTCGTCTGCGTGGAGCCCTGGACCGCCCCCGGAGGTGCGCTCCAGACACACCAGGGGCTGCTGACCGTGGCCCCCGGATCCACCTTCTCCTCCGAGTTCGAGATCAGCGTCGCGCCTCTGGCTCGCTTCGTCCGGTAAAAGGCGGGCCATGTCCTTCCTCTCCCATCTCGAATGCTCCCGCTGCCACAAGAGCCATGACGCGGACCAGGTCCAGAACCTGTGCGACTGCGGCGGCCCGCTGCTCGTTCGTTATGACCTGAAGGCCGCCGCCCGCTCCCTGCGCCCCGCCGACCTGTGCGGCCGCGTCGCCTCCCTGTGGCGCTACCGCGAGTTGCTGCCCGTCCGGGATCCCAAGAACATCATCACCCTCGGCGAGGGCATGACGCCCCTCTTCCCCCTCCCTCGCCTGGGCGCCGAGCTGGGTCTGCGCGACCTTTGGCTCAAGGACGAGGGCCTCAACCCCACCGCCTCCTTCAAGGCTCGCGGCGCCGCCACCGGCGTCAGCCGGGCCAAGGAGCTGGGTATTACCGCGCTCGCCATGCCCACCAATGGCAACGCGGGCGGCGCCTGGGCCAGCTATGGGGCCCGCGCCGGAATGTCCGTCACCCTGGTGATGCCCACCGATGCCCCCGCCATGAGCGTGCTGGAGGCCACCGCCGTCGGCGCCAATGCGTACATGGTCCGGGGGCAGATCACCGACGCCGGCGCCATCGTCGGCCGCTCGGCCAAGGCACATGGCTGGTTCGAAGCCGCCACCCTCAAGGAGCCGTACCGCATCGAGGGCAAGAAGACGATGGGCTATGAGATCGCCGAACAGCTCGCCTGGAGCCTGCCGGACGTCATTCTGTACCCCACCGGCGGCGGCGTGGGCATCATCGGCATCTACAAGGCGCTTCTGGAGATGCGCGAGATGGGTTGGCTGCCCGAGAACGTCCGCTTCCCCAGGCTCGTCGCCGTCCAGGCCGAGGGCTGCCAGCCCATCGTGAAGGCCTTCCGCGAGGGCAAGGACGTCTCCGACAAGTGGGAGAACGCCTCCACCGTGGCCCAGGGCATTCGCGTACCCAAGGCTCTTGGCGACTTCCTCGTGCTCCAGGCCGTGCGCGAAACGAGCGGCACCTGCGTGGCCGTTCCAGATGCCGATACGATGTGGGGCCTGGAACGCATCAGCCGCCTGGAGGGCGCCTTCATCTGCCCAGAGGGCGCCGCGCTCGTCGGGGCCGCTCGTATGCTGCTGCGCGATGGGTGGTTGGACCCCGGTCAGCGCGTGCTGCTCCTCAATACCGGCGCGGGTATCAAGTACCCGGATGTCATGTCGCCCAAGCTGCCCGTGCTCGAGCTCAACGCCACGCTGTGAGGTTCACGCAGTGGTGAGGACGGGGGAGAGAGACCCTCACCCCGTCCCTCTCCCAGAGGGAGAGGGTTATTTGGCTCCCTTGGGTGCCTGGGTCTCTTCCGGCTTCGTGAAGGGCACGTCCTGCACCGGCAGCTTCGTCGCTCCCGGCAAGTCGTAGTGCCACCACTCCATCTTGTTCTTCTTGAAGCCCGCCCCCTCCATCGCCTCCCGGAGGATCTCCCGGTGCTTCCGCGAAGCTTCCGTGCCCCCCGCGTACCCGTGGTGCGCCGCCTTCTCGAATGAGTCGAATGGCGTCGGCATCTCCACCTCGCCACCATCCAGCGTCACCAACGTCAGGTCCACCGCCGCTCCCCGGTTGTGGTTGCCCCCCTTCTTCGGGTTCGCCACGTAGCCCGGGTGCGGGTAGATCTTCCACATCTCCCACTGCACCGCGATCGGCCGGTAGCAGTCGTATACCTTCAGCCGGTATCCCTGCTTGCGCAGCGTCTCCGCCGCCTTCGCCAGCCGCTCGGCCGCGTCCGGCAACAGCAGGCACCTCGCCCCGTCCGGATACACCTTCCTCTTCAGGAAGTTGTCCGGCGTGGCGTACTTCATGTCCACCACCAGGTCCTTCACCTTCTCGGTGCCGTCCACCAGCGGCCCACTCCCCGCCGCCAGCCACAGCCCCAACGCCACGCTCGCAGGTCCCGCCATCTCTCAGGCTCCCTTTACGTACGGCGTGGGGTCCGCTACCCCCGCCTGCTCGAATCCACGACGCCTCAGCACGCAGCTGTCACACCGTCCGCACGCCCGCCCCTCTGGATCCGGGTCGTAGCAGGAGTGTGTCATCCCGTAGTCCACGCCCAACTTCACACCCGCCTGGATGATGTCCGCCTTCGTCATCCCCGACAGCGGCGCGTGCACCTTGAAGCGCGTCCCCTCCACCCCCGCCTTCGTCGCCAGCGTCGCCATCTGCTCGAACGCCCGGATGAACTCCGGCCGGCAGTCCGGGTAGCCGCTGTAGTCCACCGCGTTCACACCGATGTAGATGTCACTCGCCCCCACCACCTCCGCCAACCCCAGCGCCAGCGAGAGGAAGAGCGCGTTGCGCGCCGGCACGTAGGTGATGGGAATGCCGTGCGACATCTCCCCCTCCGGCCGGTCCTTCGGCACGTCGATGTCCGCCGTCAGCGCCGAGCCGCCCACCTGCCGCAGATCCACCGTCACGATCCGGAAGTCCTTCACGCCCATGGCCTGCGTCACCCGCCGCGCCCGCTCCAGTTCCACCGCGTGCCGCTGCCCGTAGGACACCGCCAGGCACACCGGCTCGAAGCCCTCCGCCTTCGCCATCGCCAGGCAGGTGGTGGAGTCCAGCCCTCCCGACAGCAACACCACCGCCTTCTTACTTACCGCCATTGAAGTGCCGCTTCCCTTCCACGCCGTACACCGCCGTGCACGACGTCACGCATTTGCACTCAACGCTCTTCCCCGGCAGGAACACCACCTTCAGCTCCCCGCAGGCCCGCTCGGCGTCATAGCCATTCAACGTCGGGCCCGGCACCGAGCCATCCGGCAATCCTCCATCCGTCAGGTTGGCGCACCGGCTGCCAATGGCCCGGTCCTGGCTGTCGCTCAGCACCACCACCGACATCGATTCCTCTATCTCCGCGCCCTTGCAGCCCTCGCCACAGCTCGGAATCTGCGCCCCGGCCCGGTGGGTCGTCACGTACCGCTGTGTCGGAGCGTCGAAGACCGCCTTGCGCGAGAAGCCGTCGATGGTGAACCACACCCCACCGTCCAGGCTGTCTCGCGAGAAGGTGCCCGAGAAGGCGAAGCCCCCGTCCACCAGCCGGTTGAAGTCACCCCCGTCCCGCTTGCAGTCCGTGAGCGCCCAGTTGGCCTGGGCCTGGAAGTCGAAGGTCCCGATGGTCAGGTCCCCCGGGTACACCGTCTCGGGCACGCACGCGGCGGCGACCGCCACCGCGAGCACGGGGAGCGATATGAGGAGCAGGCAACGTCGGGATGCGGGCATATAGGGTCGGGCAGGTTACACGGTCTCCAGCGCGGCAAGGGCCACCTCGCGGAACGCCGTGCTCGTCCGCAGCACCGCGCCCACGTCCACCGTCCGGGGATCTCCCCCGCGGACCTCGGCGGACAGGTGCGCCACCACGCGCGACGCCGCGAGCGACGCCGGCACGGCACGGAAGGCCGCAACCGCCGCCTCGTCGAAGCCGGGCACCGGACCGGGCCGGGCGAGCGCCTCGCCGGATGCACCCAGGCAGAGGGCCAGTGCACAGAGATAGCCCAGCTCCACCACCCCGAAGCAGGCCAGCGCACCCGCCCCCAGCACCAGCTGGTCCGGCGTGGCGAGGTACGCCTCCACTCCACCCGCCGGGTTCAGGTAGACGCTCAGGTCCTCCACCCCCAGCCCCTTCAGCGTGGGCCGCAGCACCGCGTGCAGGCGCGGCATCTGCTCGTCCGTCACGGGCACCGCGTCCGGAGGCAACGCGTGGGCGAAGCCCTCGGGCCGGGCCACCGGAGACAGCGTCGCGGCCGACGCGCTCGCCGTGCTGGACACGAGCGCCGCACCGAAGCCGTCCACGCGCGCCACCTCGCGGGGCACGTCGTCCCAGGCCGCCAGCGCCTCGGCGTACAGCGTCCACCCATCCGCGTCCACCGGCTGCTGCCGCAGCAGCTCCGGCCAGAGGTGGATGGCCAGCGCCGAGCCCTCGTACGTCGGTGACAGCCTCTCCGCCACCAGGCGCTTCGCCTCCGGCGACAGCTGGCCCGCCTGGTAGAGCCGCTCGGCCAGCCGCACCGCGAACACCACCAGCTGCGAGTCCAGGTACTTGCGGAGGATCTCCTCCAGCGCCGCCGGCTCCTCCGTGAGCCGCTCGCGCAACTGCAACGCCTCGCCCGTGAGCCCCTGCGCCTCGGCGATCCTCGCGCGGCGCTCCAGCCGCTCCGGAGTCTCCGGCAACAGCTTGAGCTGCTCCGCCGCCTCCGGCAGACGGCCCAGGGCCTCGTAGGCCTCGGCCAGACGCTCACGCCACAGCCCCATCGCCGCCGGGCCCGCGAGCATGGCCGCGAGCTGCTCCGCCACCGCCACGAAGCGCGCGTGGTTGCGCGTCTCGTCGTAGATGGGCAGCAGGAACTCCAGCGCACGGATGGTGCCCGGCGCGTCCTCGAGCGCCCGCTCGAAGGCCTCCTGCGCGCGCGCCTTTTCACCCGCCCACATCAGCATGTCGCCATGCTCCACGTGGAGGCCCGCGCGAAGCTTGGGCTCCGTCTCCAACAGGATGAGCAGGCCCAGCGTGTCCGCCGCGTCCGCCATGCGGCCAGCGTCCCGCTGCAAGCGGAAGCGCTCGCGCAGCAGCTTGCCGCGCCGCTCCGGCCAGCCATCCGCCGCCTCGGAGAGCGCCTCGACGCGCTCGTCCAGGGGCAGCTCCCGCACCAGCTCGAGCACCGCCTCGGACAGCTCCGCGGGGCAGCTCCCGAGCTCCGGCAGCAGCTTCCGCAGGCGCTCGGAGAAACCCGGCAGGGCCACCAGCGACTTCAGCGCGCGCAGGCGCGGCTCGGCCGCGGCACCCGGTGCGAGCAATACCTCGCCCCGCAGCTCCGTGGACAGCGCCGCGTCCGTCTCCGAGAGCAGGTCCGCCAGCCGCAGCAGTCCCTCCCAGTCGTCCTCCGCGCGCAGGCCCGAGACCAGGTCGGTGATGTGCGCCGCATCCGCGTCCGGCTTCTCCACCAGCGCCCAGAGCGCCTGACGGACACGCGCCGAATCCCCGGCGCGCTCGGCGAGCGCGAGCGCCCCCAGCAGGTCGCCGGACTCGAGCGCGGGGCCGAAGCCCACCTCGACGGCGCGCGCGGGAGCACCCAGCCGGTGGAAGCGCTCGGCCAGCTCCGCCGGACTCAGCGCGTCCTGGGTCTCGGTCGCCAGACGCTCCAGCACCTCGAGGGCCTCGGCGCGATCGCCCGCGGACTCCCACAGGTCGGCCGACTCCAGCAGCAGCGCCGGACGCTCGGCGGAGTACGCGAGGCGCGCCGCCTGCAACAGCGCCTGCGCCGCACGTCCCGGCTCTCCGGACACCTGGTACAGCGTGGCCACCAGCCGCAGCGACTCCAGGTCGGCCTCGATGGCGACGGCGGCCCGGGCCGCTCGCAGCGCCTCCGGAAGACGCTTCGCGGACTCGAGGTCGCGTGCCGCGGACAACAGCAGCTCCCGGCGCTCCGTGTTGGGCAACAGCTCCGCCCGGGCCAGCCGCACCTCGGCGAGGCGGCCCGGCTCGTCCGTGAGCAACGGCTCCAGGGCCTCCAGCGCCTCGGCGTAGCCGGCACCGGAGGTACCCCGCGCCACCACTGTCTCCAGCGCCTCGCGGGCGACGGACTGACGGTCCGAGGCACTGGCCAGCGACGCCAGCTCCAACCGCAGGAGGGAGGCCTCGTCCGCGTCCTCCGTCTCTGGAATCAGCCGCTCGAGCGCCTCCAGCAACGCGGCCGTGTCTCCCCGCTGGCGCAAGCCCACCACCCGCGCCCGGAGCGCGGCCACGTTGGACGGGTCCGCCTCGGCCGCGCGCTCCCGGAGGGCCGTGGCGCGTCGCGGATCATCGAGCTGGTTCGCGGCGACATCGGCGGCCGCCAGCAGCAGCTCCGCGGCGCGCGAGCCCCCGGCGGCCTGTGCCCCCGCCTCGTAGACGGCGAGCAGGTCCGAGGGACGGCCCAGGGCGCGCAGGCCCACCACCGCCCGGTCGATGATGTGCGCGTCCGCGGGACGCAGGCGCGCCAGGTGCAACAGCGCGTCGATGGACTCCTTCGGGTCCTCGAAGAGGTCCGCGGCGCGGCGGTACAGCACCTCCGCGGTGGCGGCGTCCGCCTTGCGCGCGAGCTTCAACGAGGCGCGGTACAGGCCCTTGGAATCCCCCGTGCGGCCGTACACCTCGGTGAGGAGGGACAGCGCCTCCTGGCCCCGCGTGCCCTCGGGGTCGAGCGACACCACGGCCTCGAAGGACTCCGCCGCATCGCGGAGCGCACCCGAGGACAGCGAGGCATGGCCGAGCCGCAGGTGCGTGCGCACGCGCACCGGGACGGGGAGCGAGTCGCCTCCGGCGGCGAGCAGGCGCCGGTCATACGGCTGGGCCGCGGTGGGGCCACCGCCCTCGGCGGCCAGCTCCGCGCGCGCGGCGAGCGCGTCCACGTCGTTTCCGGCCTTGGAGAGGTAGTCGTCGAAGGCCTCGGCGGCGAGCAGCGCCTCCCCCGCCTCCAGCAACATGTCCGCGCGCTCGCGCAGCAGCGGCAGGGCCGCCTCGGGCTCCAGGGCCGCGGCACGCAGGGAGAGCAGCTCCGCCTGGCGGCGCACGTCCCCGGTGGCACGGGCTCGCAGCAGGTGGAAGGCCTCGGCGCTGGCGGGCGCGAGCTCGAAGGCCCGGTCCTCGCACAGCAGCGCGCGCTCCAGCGCACCGGCCTCGCGGAACGCCTTCGCGGCGGCGAGGTAGCTCTCCGCGGCCTCGACGGGCATCTGCCGCTGCGCCCGGCGCAACATCAGCGCGGCGAGCGACTGGAGGTCTCCCGTCTCGGAGAGCCACGCACGGTGACGGCCGTAGACGGGCTCCAGGAAGGGGTTCGCCTCCAGCAGCAGGCCGTCGAACTCGGCGGCGTCCTCCTCGCGCCCCATCTCGTGGAGCAGGTCCGCCGCCTGACGGGTGAGGTCCAGGTCGTCCGGCCGCGCGGAGCGTGCCGCGAGCAGCGCGATGACGGCCGCGTCCGGACGCCCGGCGTGCTCGCGGTAGAGGGTGGCGGCGCGCAGCAGCAGTTGCGCGCGGCGGGCGGGCTGCTCCTCATGGGAAGCGGAGTCCTCGAACCAGGCGGCCAGCTCGGCCACCCGCCCCTCGCGCTCGAGCAGCTCGCACAGGAGCGTCTCGGCCTCCTGCAGGGAGCGGTCGTGGCGGAGCGCCTCGCGCAGGAAGCCCTCGGCCTTGCCGGAGTCGTCCAGCACGTCCAGGTGCAGCTTCGAGAGCCGCAGCAGCGACGTGGCCTTCTCCCGCGTCCCGGGCAGCAACGGCAGGGCGCGCTCCAGCCAGCGGGCCTCGGCGACGGTGTCTTCCCGGCGCACGGCCAGCTCGATGCCCATGCGCGCCGTGTCGAGCTGCTCGGACAGCGCGAAGGCCCGCTCCAGCGCGGCCTCCGCCGCCGGCAGGTCCAGCTTCGCGTCGCGCAGCATCTCCGCGCGGTGGCGCTCGTAGGTGGCGGCCTCGTCCTTCCGGTCCTCCTTCTCCAGGAGGAAGCGCAGTGCCTCCAGCGAGCGCAGGGACTCGTCCACCCGGCCCGACTCCTCGGCCAGGCGCGCGTGCTCCGCGCAGGCGGCGATGGCGCCGTCGAGGTCTCCCGCCTCCTGGCTGAGCTGGGCCACCACCTGGAGCTGGGCCACCAGCTCGGGGACGCGGCCCGCGTCGCGGTAGAGGTTGGCGAGCGACAGGTGCAGCGGCAGCGGCTCCTCCGCCATCTCCGCCGCGCGCGTCAGCAGGGAGGCGGCGAGCGAGGAGTCGGCCAGCGAGTCGCGGGCCCGCTCCGACAGCGAGACGAGGCGCTTCGCCGTGTCCTCGGACGGAGGCAGGGCGCGCGCGTGGGCGACGAGCACCTCGAAGGAAGCGCGAGGCTCGTCCTTCTCCAGCAGCGCGGCGAGCCGGAGCACGGCGACTTCATTCAGCGGGCGCTCGGCGAGGAGGCGCTTGTACGCGGACACCGCGCGCCGCGAGTCCCCGAGCTTCTCCGCGAGCGCTCCCAGGCGCAGCCAGGCCTTCTCGGCGCGCTCGGGCTCGGTGGCGAAGTCGGCGGCGGCGGCGAGCTGCTCCTGCAGGGGCAGCGCCTCCTTCACGTCACCGTGGAGGAAGAGGAGCTCGGCCAGCTCGGCGAGCTGCGCGTCCCGCGCGGGGACGAGGGCATGGGCACGGCGGGCCAGCTCGAGGGCCCGGGCCATGTCCCCGGCGGCACGGGCATGGGAGATGCCCTCTCGCAGGAGGGTGGCGACCTCGGCCGGAGGAATGTCGCTCGCGCCGACATCGAGGAGCTTCGCGGCCTCGGCGGAGTCCCCACGGCCCGCGACGATGGCCACCAGCCGGCGGCGCACGTCGAGGTTGTCGGGAGCCAGGCGCACCGCCTGCCGCAGCGCGGCCTCGGCGGCCTCGGGCTGCTCCAGGCGCTCCAGGTGGAGGGTGCCCAGCTCCGCGTAGAGCACGGCGGCCTCGGCGGGCGGAGCGTGCGGGGCCTCGGCGGCGATCAGGTCCGCGAGGCGTGCCCAGTCCTCCAGCTCGCGCAGCACGCGCTGAAGCGCGGTGGTGGCCCCGGCATGACGCGGCGCCAGGGTGAGCGCGGACTCCAGGCTGGCGGCGGCCTCGGGGAGGTTGCCCGCCTTCTCCAGCAGGCGCGCCCGCTCCAGCAGGGCCTCCACGCGGCGGGGCACGGGGCCCTGGCGCGCGGCCTCGGCGAGCGCTTGCGCCTCGGCGTCCGGCCGCCCGTCGCGGCGCTCGAGCGTGGCGAGGGCGAAGAAGGCATCGCAGCGCTCGGCCGGGGAGAGCGGGAGCGCCGCGGCGGCGAGCAGGGCCTCGCGGGCCGGAGCACGCGCGTCCTTCTCCACCAGCGTGTGGGCCAGCGCGAGCAGGCGCACGCGGGCGCGCTCGGCGAGCTCCGGCTCGGAGGTGACGACGTTGCGCCACGCGGCCAGCTCGTCCACGTCGTCACCCGCCTCGCGGGCGAGCGCGGCGATGGCGAGCCACAGGGGCGCGGGCCGGCGGGAGAGCTTCGTGGCCGCGAGGAAGTCATCGCGCGCGGACTGGGAGCGGCCCGCGTTTCGGTGGAGGGCGGCGCGGCGGGAAAGCAGCTCGGCGCGGGCATCGCCCTCGGAGGCGGAGATGAGGGTGCCCAGCAGTGAGAGGCGCTCGGTCTCCTCCTGGGGAGTGCCAGTGCCTGGCGGGGGCAGCAGCTCCAGCAGGGCCTGCGTGGCCCAGGTGTCGTGAGGCTCCTCGGCGAGGAGGCTGCGCAGGGCGTCGGTGGTCTCGGCGGTGCGGCCGAGGGCGAGGGACAGCTCGGCCAGCTCGCGGCGGGCGGAGCGGCGCGCCTCACCGGAGAGGCGCGGCCACAGCGTGACGAGGAGGTCGGCCAGCGGCTCGCGCGCGCCCGCCTTGCGGTGGAGGCCCGCGAGCTCCACCTGGGCCTCGAGGTCCTCGGGGGCCAGGGTGCAGTACTGCGCGAGCAGGCGCCGGGCGGCATCCGCTCGGCCCGCGCGCACGGCGGCGGAGGAGGCGCGGCGGGTGAGTTCCAGCAGCTCCTCCTCGCGCAGCGCGTCCGGGTCCGCCGGAGGCAGGGCCAGCACGGCCTCGAAGTCCTCCAGCGCGGAGCGTGCATCCGCCTGCAACCGCAGCTCGCCCCGGCGCATGCGCGCGGGAGCGAAGGAGGCGTCCCGCTCCAGGGCCTCTGCGAGGAAGGCCTCCTCGCGGCTGGTGCCCATGGCGAGCACGGAGGCACGGAAGAGGAGCTTCGAGCCCGCGCGGGCGTCCGTCACCAGCGCGGCCTTGCGCGCGAAGAGGCGGGCGGCCTCCAGCTTCTCGCCGCGCTCCAGCTCCAGCTCGGCGAGCGCATCGAGAGCCTCGGCGGCCAGCGGGCCAGAGGGGCTCGCGTCGAGGGCCGAGGAGAGGCGCAGGAGGGCCGGGCCCTTCTCTCCGCGCTCCAGGAGGACGCGGGCGCTCTGGAGGAAGAGGGGCGCGGCCTCGGCGGAGCGCTCGGCGGCGACGAGGGCCTGGGCACGAGAGGCCCACAGCTCGGCCAGCTCGCGCGTCTCACCGGCCTCGGTATAGAGGGCCTCCAACCGTGAGGCGAGCGCGTCGTCCAGGCGGCGCAGAGGGAAGGCCTGGGCGTAGGCGGCGATGGCGGCCTCGCGGTCCCCCATCTGCTCGCACGCGCGGCCCAGGCGGGAGCGGATGTCCGCGAGGCGCTCGGGAGCGGTGGTGCGCGGCAGGGTGGACAGCAGCGTCTCCAGCGCGCGCCGGGCATGCTCGGGGCGCTCGCAGCGCAGCGAGAGGTCCGCCAGCTCCAGCAGCACGGCCTGGTCCGGGGAGAGACGCGCGGCCTTCTCCAGGGCCACCAACGCCTCGCCGAGGCGGCCGAGCCGCGCTTCCAACACATTGGCCAGCTCGCGCAGCGCCGCCGCCGCGAGCCGCTTGTCACCCTGCGCCTCGGCCACGCGCGCCCGATCGTCGAGGGCGGTGGCCAGGCCCGCCATGTCCGAGCGCTTGCGCTGCAAGGCGCACAGCTCGCCCAGCGTGGGCAGGTCGTCCGGCTCCGCCTTCAGCACCTCCTGAAGGGCGGTGGCGGCGAGGTCCAGGTCGAAGGCGAGGTCGCGCGCGGCCACGGAGAGGCGGCGGTACTTCTGCGCGCGCTCCTTGGGCTCGGGGGTGAGGCGCGCGAGGGCGGAGAGGCAGCGGGTGAGCAGCCCGCCATCGCGGCGCGCCTCGGCGAGCGCCAGCATGGACTCCAGCGCGGGCTTGTGGTCCGGGTCGGCCTCCAACGCGGAGGTGAGGAGGCGCTCGGCCTTCTCGGGCTGCTGCAGGCGGCCGCGGAACAGCTCGCCGGCCTCGGCCCAGAGGGCGGCACGGCGGCCGGGCTCCTCGTGGACGGCGGCGGCCTTCTCCAGGGCCTCGGCGAGCTCCTGGGCCCGACCGGTGGCGCGGAAGTACGGAATCAGCTCGTCGAGCGCGGCGCCATCGCGCGGATCCAACGCGAGCGCGGCCTCCAGGTGCTCGCGGGCGCGGGCCGGGTCGCCGAGCTTCGTGCGGTACAGGCGCGCCAGGGCGTGGTGGCTGCGGTGCGCGGCCTGGCGGATGGGCTCGGAGCGCGGAGCGGGGCCGGCCAGCTCCAGCGCCTGCTGGTAGCCGGCGAGCGCCTCCTGCATCTTCCCCAGCTTCTCGGCCACGCGCGCGGTGGCGAAGAGGGGCTCGGGCTCGCCGGGCAGCAGCGACGTGGCCTCGCGGTAGCGCAGCAGCGCGTTGTCCGGCTGCTGGAGGCCCTCTTCCCAGATGCGGCCGGCGAGCAGGTTGGCGCGGCCCACGCGGTCCAGCTCGTGGCGGGCCATGGCCACCTCGCGCAGGCGGTCCAGGGCCTTGAGGGCGCGCAGGTGCTCGCCCCCGAGGTGG
This sequence comes from Archangium lipolyticum, assembly GCF_024623785.1. Lineage (NCBI taxonomy): Bacteria > Pseudomonadati > Myxococcota > Myxococcia > Myxococcales > Archangiaceae > Archangium > Archangium lipolyticum. The sequence continues at coordinate 139,604 of NZ_JANKBZ010000019.1, read as the reverse complement.
CACAGCTCGCCCAGCAGCAGCAGCGCGTCCGGCTGGTCCGGCGAGAGGCGCAGCGCGGCCTCGCAGTGCAGGCGGGCGCCAGCGACATCGTCCTCCGTCTGGGCGCACAGGCGCGCGAGGTGCACGTGCGCGTCGGCGGCCTCGGAGGGATCTCTCGCGAGCGCGGCGATGCGGCGGTAGGCGCGCACGGCCCCGGCACGGTCGCGGCTCTGGTCCGAGGCACGCGCGAGGGCCTTGAGCGAAGGCAGGTGGTCCGGCTTGAGGCCGAGCACCTCGTGGAGGGCCTTCACGGCCACCTGGGGCGCGTGGTCGCGCGCGGCACGGGCGGCGGACTCGGCGGCGAAGAAGGCGGAGGACTCCTCGGAGGCGCGGCGCGCGAGGGCGCACAGCGCGAGGTAGCGCTCGGCGGCGCGAGCGTGCTCACCCCGGCGCTCGCGCACCACGGCCTCGCCCCAGAGGGCGGCGGGGCTGCGCTCGCGGCGGCGCAGCAGCGTGGCCGCCACGTCGAGGGCCATGTCGTGCGCCTGCGGATCCGCCACGAGGAGCGACAGCAGCCGCTCGGCGGCGAAGGGGTGGGCGTCCTGGGCGTCACCGGCCTGGAGGTAGGCGTCGCGGGCCTCGGCGAGCTTGCCCTGGGCGATGAGGGCCTCGGCGTCGGCGAAGGCGCGGGCGCCCTCGAGGGCCAGCAGCAGCTCCTCGTCGGGCGGCGAGGGAGGCGGCAGTCCCCCGGCGGAGAAGCGCAGGCGCAGGCCCGCGCTGCTCACCTCGACGGAGGAGAGGCGCGCGGTGTCCAGCACGGGCATCTTGAAGCCCCGGCTGACGGCGGACTTCTGGCACAGCGCGGGCAGCACGCGGGTGGAGAAGCCGGTGGCGCCGCGCACCTCCACCTCGGGCAGCAGGCCCAGCTCGGCCACGGTGGCGGCGATGAGGCCGGGCACCTGCACCGACGGCGTGGAGGCGAAGCCGTACAGGCGCACGTCGTAGAGGTAGAGGGCGAGCCGCTCGCCGTCCGCGTCGAAGGCCATCTTGAAGGTGAGCGGGGTGCGCTCCGGGGCCTGGAGGAAGGCCTGGCCCTCCAGGTAGCCGGGGCGGAAGTGCAGCTTCAGGTTCTCGAGCCCGGCCACGCGTCCGGCCAGCTCGGCCACCTTGCGCGTCACCAGGTCCGCGTCGACGTGCAGCTCCAGGAAGCCGAAGAGCAGCTTCTTGCGCTGGTAGCGCGAGGCACCCGCGCTGACGTTGAAGGGGAAGGTGACGTCCGGAATCTGCAGCGCGAAGTCGGCGATGGACAGCCCGGGCGCCAACTCGAGGGGCGGAAACCCCACGAAGGCGCGCCGATCCAACAGGCGCAGCTCGGGGGCGGCGGCTTGCGCTTCGGACGCGGGCTTGGGCGAGTCGCTGTCGGTGGCCATCTGCGGGGGCTTCTAAGGAGCACCCGAAACTACCACGTGGTCTAAGCCCCCGGAATTTTTGCTATTCCCCCGCCCGGGGGGCAGGCGGAGAAACAGCCGGCTGAAATGGCCCCTGCCCCCATTCGTGAGACCCAGGTCACCGCTCCCACCGGAAAACACAACGAATGCGCGCTCGACTCCTCCTTGGATTGGCCCTCCTCCTCATCCCCTTCGCTGCACCAGCCCAGCAGAAGGCCGCGAACCCGGACTGGGTGGCGCGCAGCAACGCCCACGCGCAGGTGCTGCTGGACACCACCGCCCGCTTCACCCCGGAGCTCGCCTCGGCCTTCGGCATGGCCACCCATGACGACCAGGTGCTCGACCTCGGACCTCGCTTGGGTGAGCGCACCCGCGCCGCCATGGCCAGGGCCCAGGCCGAGCTGGAGAAGCGCCTCGCCACGGAGAAGGACCCGAACGTCCGTCAGGACCTCCTCATCCTGGTGAAGGCGGCGAAGGAGAACATCCAGGGCTCCACGCTCAACGAGCGCTACCTGCTCACCTGGGTCGACGTCCCGGAGGTGGTGTTCCAGAGCATTCAGCAGCTCCTCCAGGAAGAGGTGGCCCCCGAGCGCCGGGCCAAGGCCCTGACCCGCCTCCAGCGCTACACCGGCCTTGCGCCGGGCAGCAAGCCGCTGACCGAGCTGGCCAAGGCGCGCTTCGAGGAGAAGCGCTCCAACCCGAAGCTGCTGGGCCCGGTGAAGCTCGAGGTGGAGCAGTCCCTGGCCAACGCGCGGACCTACGTGAAGGGCATCCGGGAGCTGTTCACGGAGTACAAGATCGCCGATGCCGAGCCCGCCCTGGCCGCGCTCGAGAAGCAGGTCGAGGACTACGTCGCCTGGGAGCGCAAGGTGGTGCTGCCACGGGCACGCGAGGACTTCCGCCTCCCACCGGAGCTCTACGCCTTCGGGCTCCTGCAGTTCGGCATCGACATCCCGCCCGAGCAGCTGATGCGCCGCGCGCAGGTCGAGTACCTCTCGGTCCGCGCGCAGATGCAGGTGCTCGCTCCGCTCGTGGCGAAGGCCCGGGGGCTCGACGCCACCGACTACCGGGACGTCATCCGCCTGTTGAAGAAGGAGCAGCTCGACCGCGATCGGATCGAAGGACACTACCGCGAGGTCATCACGCAGATGGAGCAGCGGATCTCCCAGCACCGCGTGGTGGACCTGCCGAAGCGTCCGATGGTGATGCGCCTGGCCTCGGAGGCCGAGAGCGCCGCCCAGCCCGCGCCGCACATGGACCCGCCCGCGCTGATCAACAACACAGGCGAGCAAGGCCAGTTCGTGCTGCCGCTGGGCAGCCCGGCGAGCAGCGGCAAGGGCGAGGCCTACGACGACTTCACCTTCGCCGCCGCGGCCTGGTCCCTTACCGCGCACGAGGGCCGTCCGGGCCACGAGCTGCAGTTCACCGCCATGGTGGAGCGCGGCGTGTCCCTGGCGCGCAGCATGTTCGCCTTCAACTCCGTCAACGTCGAGGGCTGGGCGCTCTACGCCGAGGCGGAGATGGTCCCCCACGAGCCGCCCGAGGGTCAGCTGATCGCCCTGCAGTTCCGCCTGCTGCGCGCGGCCCGCGCCATGCTCGACCCCATGCTCAACCTGGGTCAGCTCACGCGCGAGCAGGCCGGCCGCGTCCTCACCGAGGAGGTCGTGCTCTCCGCGCCCATGGCCCGGCAGGAGCTGGACCGCTACACCTTCCGCTCTCCGGGCCAGGCCGGGAGCTACTTCTACGGCTACACCCGCATCCTGGAGATGCGCGCCGAGACGGAGCTCGCCCTCGGCGCGAAGTTCGACCGGCTCGCCTTCAACAACTTCCTCCTCGACCAGGGACTGCTGCCGCCGGACCTGCTGGCCAGGGCGGTGCGCGAGGAGTTCGTGCCGGCACAGAAGGCGCGCTAGCCCCGCGGATGGCCATCACGGGCCGCCAGCCGCCACGGTCGAGAGCGCGAGCCGCGTCCCCACGGGTGGCGGTGTGAACCGGATCAGTCCCCCCTCGCTCGAGCGCAGGAACACGAGCGAGGGGTCCTCCAGCGGCACATCGAACTCGAAGCCCAGGCGGGTCGGCCCCCCGGCGTCCGCGGCCAGCACCGTCACCGTCATCCCCTCCAGCGCCACCTTCGCCCCCGTGCCGAGCACGTACTGAGAGCCGCGAACGCTCTGCTCGGCATCACTGGCGAGGAAGTGTCCCTCGGTGAGCTCCAGCTCGATCGAAGCCAGTCCGGTGCGGGTGAAGACGGGGGACATCGGCGCCAACGACAGCGGCCACCAGGAGCGCGGGAACGGCTGGCCCTGCAAGGCCCACATGACGGGGGTGTACAGGGCCACGCCGACGTCCCGGGCATCGAGCACCACCACCCGCTGCGAGGGCAGCCGCGCGAAGTCCACCTCGCGTCCCGCCTTCCGCGCCAGCTCCTCGGTGCTCGAGCCGAGCTGGCGGATCATCATCGCCATCGCGGGCCAGCTCAGGGGCGCGAGCACCAGGTGGAAGAGCGCGAGCACCCCGCCGGTGACGATGGCGCCCCAGCGGCTCCAGCCCCGCTGCTTCCGCGAGCGCCACGCATGCAGCAGCACCACGGACAGCAGCGCCGAGGCCCCCAGGCCCGGCACGAGCAGCACCCGGCTCATGGGCAGGGTGGAGGCCACGGGCAGCAGGGACAGCCCCGCACCGGCGGCGAGCCAGCGGCAGTGCCGGCGCTCCTCCTCGGAGAGGCCGGGCCAGGCCGAGCGCAGCAACAGACCCACCAGCGCGAGCCCCACCAACCCCACGCCCACCAGCACGGGCCGGCTGCCCGCACTGAGTCCCCAGAGATCCACGGGAGCACCCAGCAGCCCGGCGATGAGCGCGGGCACCCGGCCGAGCGCGGCCTCCAGGTAGCGTCCCGGCTCTCCCACCGGATCCAGATACATGGTGGAGCCATGGGCGCCGTACCCGAGCGCCTTGTAGACCCCGAGGTACGCGAGCGCGAGCACCGCCGCGGGAGCCACGGCCCGGAGCCGCTCCGCCACCGTCCCCCGGGCGCCGAGCAGCTCATACGCCAGCAGGTAGGCGAAGACGCCCAGGGCCGTCTCCCCGGCCGTCAGGCTCGCGGCGAGCGCCGCCAGGGACAGGGGCAGGGCCCAGGGCCGCCGGGCCTCGCGCCACTCCAGGTGCAGCCACAGGCCGAGCAGCGCCAGGGTGGCGGCCACCACGGCGTTGCGGTTGGCGATCCACCCCACGGGCATCAGGTGCGCGTCATCCACGGCGAAGAGGAACAGCGCGAGCGCCCCGAGCGCCCCGGGCAGGAAGCGCCGCAGCAGGGTGCCGAAGACGGCCACCAGCCCGAGGTACCAGGCCATCGAGTGCACGTGGTAGCCCAGCGCCTCGCGGCCGAAGAGGCGGTGATCCAGCGCCCCGAGCGCGCTCGCCAGGGGGCGCCAGAAGGCGATCTTCAGATCGGGCAGCGTCCACCAGGGATAGGGGCCCTCCTGCACGATGCGCCGCATGCCCTCGGGGTCTCCCCCGGCGAAGCGGAAGAGATCCAGGGACGAGCCCAGGGGCCACCGGCCCTCGAAGATGAGCAGGTGGATGTAGTCATCCAGGACGAATCCCATCCCCAGCGTGGGCAGGGCCAGCACCAGGGCGGCGAGAAGGGAGAGCCAGAAGGCTCGCGGGAGGTCGGACCAGCGCTTCGAGGTGGGGTCGTTCATGGAGGATATCGCGGGCCCCATGACAACAGCGTCCGGCCCCGGGTTCCAAGAATCGAGAATTCGAGAAGAAGTCCTCGCGGCTGATTTCGCCCGGACAGTTGACGAAGCCCTCAACACGTTGTTCAAGCAGGCACGCTCCTGACAGGTCAGGATGGCGCGCCCCGGAATGGACTCCTCCGCCTCCATCACCCTCGATGACTCGCACTGGCCCCTGCTGGTGGCCAGGTTCGTGGGGGTGCCCTCGCTCCAGCAACAGGACGAGTACTTCCACCAGTTGCGCACCTACCTGCGGCGCAAGGAGAAGTTCGTCGGCATCCTCGACACCCGCGAGGTGCGGATGATGACGGCTGAGCATCGCCGCAACCTGGCTCTGTTCGCCAGGGAACAGGACGCACAGATACGCGCCCAGGTGCTGGGCTGCGCTGCCATCATCACCTCGCCCGTGATGCAGCTGACCGCGAGCATCGTCCTCCACCTCATCCCCATGCCCTTCCCGTACTTCACGACCACCTCCATGTCCGAAGCGGTGCGGTGGACGGCGAAGTGCATGGAGGGCCCGAGGTTCGGTCCGCCCCCGGACACGCACCGCGGAGAAGAACACCCACGAGCCTCCTAGCCGGGCTGGGGAGCAGCGGAGCCCTCGAGCGCCGCTTCGTGAGCAACGCGTCTGACCCGGTACAGTGGCCCGCTCGATGGAACTCCCTCACTCGTCAAGCTTCCGGCATTACGCGGCGCTCGATGGCGTCCGGGGGCTCGCCGTGCTCGCCGTGGTCCTCCACCACGTGACGGCCCGGGTGCCCGGCGGCTTCCTGGGTGTGGACGTGTTCTTCGTGCTCAGCGGCTTCCTCATCACCACGCTGCTGCTCAAGGAACACGCGAGGGACGGTGACGTGGATCTCCGCGCCTTCTACGTGCGCCGCGTGCTGCGGTTGATGCCGGCCTCCCTCTGCGCGCTCCTGCTCGGTGGGCTCGCGGTGGCCTCCATCGGGCCCGACCCCGGGGCCATGCCCTACGTCTACGGCATCGCGGCGGTGCTGCTGTACGCCAGCAATTGGGTGACGGCGTTCGACCCGGATGCCATGGGCATCCTCAGTCACACCTGGTCGCTCTCCATCGAGGAGCAGTTCTACCTGGTGTGGCCCGTCCTCCTCTGGATGCTGCTGCGCTCGCGGGTCTCCTCCGAGGCCCTCCTCGCGGGACTGCTCGCCGTCGCGGGCGCGAGCACCGCCTTCCGGCTCTGGGCCCAGGTGGCGCAGTGGAGCGAGTCCTTCTCCTATATGCACACCGCCGCACGGCTGGATGGTCTGAGCCTGGGCTGCGCCTGCGCGATACTGCTCGACAGGCGGCCGGAGGGCGCGCTCGTCCGCGGACTCTCCCATCCGTTCAGCGCGGTGCTCTCCACGGTGCTGCTCGCGGTGGGGGCCCTCACGGTGCGCCTGGACGCGGGCCTGGGTTGGGTGCTCGCCATCTCACTGGCCAACCTCGCGGCGGCCTCGCTGGTGCTGTTCTCGGTCCGCGCCAGCACCCCCGGCTCACTCCTCGGCCGGCTGCTCTCCTGGCACCCGCTCGTGGTGGTGGGACAGCGTTCCTATGGCCTGTATTTGTACCACCTCATCATCTTGCGCTGGATGCTGCCGCCCCCTGGTGTGCGGCCTCCCGTGTGGCAGCTGGGCGCGGCGCTCCTCGTCACCGCCGTGGTGACGGAGGGCCTCTTCCGCTGGGTCGAGCGCCCCATCCTCGGCCTGCGTTCCACCGTCCTGCGCCTCGTGCGTGCCGGAGCGCGGGGGGTGCCCGAAGCACGGCCCGAGTGAGTCGTGGCCTCCACGCTTGCTCGCGTGGATCTCACATGTACCCACACTCCACGGGGACCTCCACGCGAGAGGTTCACCAGCAGTCATCTGGAGACACATCCAGGGCGACAGGCCCTCGGGTTTTGCTGTTCCGCTGGCTGGAGGGCGGGCAGAGTACCGGCCCCGCTTCACGCAACGCCCCCTGCCCGCGCTCCCCGTTTCCGGCGAAGATGCAGCGCCCGTGATCGATACCGGTACCCTCGTCCTGGATGGCCGCTTCCGTGTGCTCCAACTGCTCGGAGCGGGCGGTATGGGCGAGGTGTATCTCGGCGAGCAGGTGTCGCTGGGACGCAAGGTGGCCATCAAGGTCCTGCACGCGGACCTGATGCTGCACGCGAGCATGATCGAGCGCTTCAAGCGCGAGGCCCGGCTGCTGTCCGCGGTGGAGCACGCGTCGGTGGTGCGCGTCATCGACTACGGCGAGACGGGTGTCGGCGCGTGCCTCGTCATGGAGTACGTGGAGGGCGAGAACCTCTATGACGTGCTCCAGGCCGGAGCCATGGCGCCCTCGCGCGCGCTGCCGCTGCTCTACCAGCTGGCCGAGGGCCTCGCGGCCATCCACGACAAGGGCATCATCCACCGCGACCTGAAGCCGGAGAACGTGCTCCTCACCCGGGGGTTGCGCGGCGAGCAGGCGCGGCTACTGGACTTCGGCATCGCCCGGCTGGTGGAGCCGGACACCGCGAGCAACCTCAGCCAGGTGGGGCTGGTGGTGGGCACGCCGGAGTACCTCTCGCCGGAGCAGGCCACGGGCGCGCCGGTGGACCCGCGCAGCGACCTGTACTCCTTTGGAGTGCTCGCCTACCGCGTGCTCTCCGGACAGCTCCCCTTCCCCGGACCGGGACCCACGCAGTACGTCGCCCAGCACGCCGCCTCGGCGCCCCTTCCCCTCATCGAGGCCGCGCCCACGCTCATGGGCCAACCCGCGCTCGTCGCGCTGGTGATGCAGCTGCTGAACAAGGACCCCGCCCAGCGGCTGCCCAGCGCGAACGCACTGGTGGACATGCTCGGCGCGGTGGCGTCCGTTGGAAGCCAGAGCGGAATGGGTCTGGCGGTGGCGGCCGGCGCGTCCTCCTCCACCTCCCCGAGCATCTCGGACTTCCTCATCCCCGAGCTGCCCACCGAGGGCGGGAGCGGAACGGTCGCCTTCGCCGTGCCCGCCCCGGCGCCAGCGCCGGCCCCGGCCCCCTCCCCCGCCTCGGGCACGGCCGCCTTCGGGGTGCGCGACGTGACCGTGCCCGCCCGTCCCTCGTCCTCCAACCGGCCCTCGTCCTCCAGCGCGCGCACCCGCCCTTCCAAGGCGCCCGCGGCCCTCGCGGCCATCGAAGGCATCTCTCCCTCGCGCGCGCGCACCCGCTCCTCTCCCGAAGCCCTCGAGGCCCTGCCCGCCATGAACCAGGTACGAGGCAGGACCAACGCTCCCGGCCCGAGGCTCACGGACCTGCTGCCCGCCCTCGGCGGCGGGACGCTCACGGGTACCCCGCGCAACCTGACGGTGATGCTCACCGACCTGCAGGGCTACACCGAGCGCACCTCCCGGCAGACGCACGAGCAGAACGCGCGCATGCTGGAGACGCATGACGGGCTGCTGCTGCCCCAGCTGCGCGAGTACGGCGGGAAGCTGGTGCAGAAGCGGGGCGACTCGCTGCTGGCCGTCTTCTCCTCGCCCACCCACGCGGTGCTGTGTGGCATGGCGATGCAGGACCGGCTGTGGCGTCACAACCAGCAGTGCGACCCGGAGGAGCGGCTGCCGGTGCGCATCTGCCTCCACACGGGCGAGGTGCTCGTCACGCGCGACGCGGTGCTGGGCGAGCCGGTGGAGGTGGTGAAGGCGGTGGAGCAGGTGGCCGAGGCGGGCGAGGTCGTCTTCACCGAGTCGGTGAACCTCGCGCGCGGCCGGGTGGAGGGAGACTCCGAGCCGTGCGGCAGCGTGCCCATGCCGGGCAGCGGCGAGCCGCTGCGCCTCCACCGCTGCCGCCGCGCCCCGGAGGGCCTGCCCTTCGGAGGCCAGGACGAGGTGTCCATGCGTCCTCCGCTCACCGAGCAGCTGGCCCCGGTGATGCGGCCGATGCGGGCGGCCTGGAGCCGGCTGGAGCAGGTGGCCCGGCCGGTGGTGGAAAGGCTCGTCGAGCGGGTGGTGGCGCTCGCCCGCGCCTACCCGGGCCAGACGGTGGGCGTGAGCCTGGGCGTGGTGGCGGTGCTGGGCGTCGGCTCGTACGAGGTGGTGCGCCGAGGCAACCCGGTGTACCAGGCGCGCGTGCTGGTGGAAGAGGGCCAGGCGGCGGAGGCGCTGAAGCGTCTGGCGGAAATCCCGGCGGAGGCGAAGAAGGACGGGGCGGTGCCGCAGGTGCGCGCGTGGGCGCTGCACGCGTTGGACCGGCACGAGGAGGAGCACTCGGTGCTGACGGGGCTGGACGCGGAGGCGCGGGAGTCCCTCGAGGACCCGGTGCTGGACGGGCTGGCCGAGGACTTCGGCGAGGACGAGGGGGACAAGGGGCTGCGCAAGCTGCTGTCCACGTTCCCCAAGGAGCGGGTGAAGGAGCACTTCGAGGAGCTGGCCGAGGAGGAGCACTCGCCGAGACAGTGGGGCGCGCTGCGCTACCTGGAGGCGGTGCAAACCACGGCCGGGCTGGACCTGGTGAAGCTGTACTCGGGAGCGCTCGAGTCGAAGAACTGCGGCGTGCGGGCGCGCGCGGCGCGGCGGCTGGCGGGCCTGGGTAATCCGGACGCCCTGCCGGCGCTGGAGCAGCTGAGCAAGCTGCCCCGGGAGAAGTCGGGCCCGAGGAACTGCGGCCAGGACGAGGCGGAGGACGCCGTCAAGACGCTGACGAAGAAGTGAGCGTCCCCGCCCCTCCCGGGCTCATGCCACCTCAGTCATCCCACTTCGCATGGCCCTTCTTCCTGCCGCGGCCATGCCCCCGGCCGTCATCATCGTCATCCCAGTCGTCGCCCCTGGACTTCACCTTCTCGTCCACCTTGAGGAGCGCGCGGGAGTAGGCGTCGTAGTCGAGGTGCAGGTGGCCCCTGGCGCCGGGCGCGAAGGCGCGGAACTTCACCTTCCACACGTCGTGGCCCTTCAGGTGGGCCTCCTTCAGCTCGCACCGGTAGCCGCGCGACTGGCACTGCCCCAGGCCGAGCGACACGGCCTCGTCATAGGACATGGAGCGGGGCGGCGGAGGCGGCGCGGGACTTGGCGCGGGCCGTGGGTAGTGACCCCGGCCGGTATGCAGGACACAACCCGGTGCGAGACTGAGCAATCCAAGAAGCAGGACGATTCGCATGCGCCTCCTGACGCAGGAACGGCGCCCGGCTTCAAACCCACATGGGCACAGGAGTTCCTACAACGGCCCGGGAGCGGCGAAACCGGCGAAGAGCTCCCCGGCCAGCCAGGCGCGCTGGCCGCGAGAGGCGGCCCGCAGGTAGTCGTTGAGGACGGGCCCGTCCTGGCCGATGCGGTGGGTGCGCGGGAAGAAGAGGTTCATCCGCGAGCGGGCGATGCCCTTGCTGCCCCGGTGGATGAAGGTGACGGTGCCATCGGGCTCGAAGCTCTCGACGACGCCGATGTGCGTCATCCCATCGTTGCGCAGGCCGTCGCGGTTGCGGTCGTACGTCTCGCGGAAGAAGACGAGGTCTCCCGGCCGTGGGCGGTGGCGGAGGGCCCCCTGGTCCTGGGCACGGCGGAAGATGGCGGAGACGGCGTTCTCCCCACCGAGGAAGCCATGGCTGACCAGGTCGATGCCGGCCCGCTGGTAGGCGAGCCGCACGAAGCCGGAGCAGTCATCCGGCACGCCGCGCGCCACGCTCCCCAGGCGCTTCACCCCCACGAGCTGCACCGCGCGCTCGACGATGAGGGCCGCGACACCCGAGGGCGTTGCCGCCGCGCCGGGGTGCCAGGTCCGGAGGCTGGCCGACGAGGACACGAGCCGCGCGGCGTCGACGGTGGTGATCAGCGCATGCGCCACTCCCTCCAGCACGGCGGACTCGGCGCCGCCCACGCCCGGCCGGGGAGCGGCCACGGAGCGCGGCTCGGCCGGGAGCGCTGGACGGAGCGCGGGCGCGGTGCCGGCACAGGCGACGAGGAGACACACCGGGACGAGGGCGAGACAGCGCATTCGGGGTTCCCGTGAGGCGAGAGGGAGGGCGGACATTATCCACCTCCAGCGTCGCCTGCACGCTCAACGACCGGACGGGGGGCGTCCGCCTGCCTCCGAGGTGCTCAGCCGGGAGGGCCCGCCGCGGGGAGCCGGAAGGTGAAGGCACTGCCCTTGCCCACCTGGCTCTCCACCGACAGGTCTCCCCCGCACTCCTGGATGATGGTGCGCACCACGGGCAGGCCCAGGCCCGTGCCGCGGCCCGGAGACTTGGTGGTGAACCAAGGCTCGAAGATGCTGGCCAGCGTGTCCTCGGGGATGCCCACGCCGGTGTCCTCCACGCGGCAGCAGACGAGGCCCGCCGCCACGTCCTCGTGGAGGCACACGCACACCTCCGCGGGCCGGTCCCGCACCGGCTCCACCGCGTCGGCGGCGTTGCTCACCAGGTTGAGCAGCACCTGCTCCACCCGCGTCCGGCTCACCTCGAGCCAGAGGGGAGACTCGGGTGCCGAGAGCGACACCTTCACGTGCTTGATGCGGCCCGCCGTGCGCAGCATGGCCAGCGTGCCCGCCACCAGCTCGCGCAGGTCCACCCGCTCCACCCGCGTCTTCCCGGGCCGGCCCAGGTCCATCAGGTGCCGACCGTGCATGGCCACGTGCTCACAGGCCCAGCCCAGCTCCTTCAGCTCCTCCGGATCCGGCGGGATGCCTCTCTCGGCGCACTCGGTGAAGTAGCACCTCAGGCTGTCGAGGACGGTGGAGATGTTGCGCAGCTCGTGCCCCACACCGGCCGCCAGCGTGCCCAACGTCGCCAGCCGCTCCACCTGCAGCAGCTGCCCGCGCGTCCGCTCCAGCTCCGCCTCCAGCATCTCGTGGTAGCGCACGCGCTCTTCCACGTCCGTGGCGATGCCGATGGCGCCGGTGAGCACGCCGGACTCGTCGAACACCGGCGTGTAGTGCGTCTCGTGGTGCATGCCGTCGAACAGGGTGTATTCGGAGAAGGCCTCACCGGCCAGCGCCCGCCGGGCCTGCCGCACGATGTCCGGGTTGTCCCGGTAGTGCTCGAAGATGCTGAGCCCCACCAGTCCCCCCGGCACGAGCCCCAACGACGCCAACCCCCCTCCGTCCGAGAAGGTGAAGACTCCCTGCGCGTCCAGCGCCCAGATGATCATCCGCGCGCCACGCACCGCCGTGCGCAGCCGCATCTCGCTCGTGGCCAGGGCGCGCTGCATGGACTCGCGCTCGCGCACCTGGGCCTTCAGCAGGCGATTGGCCGCCGCCCCCGCCTCGAGCGCCATCTGGAGCTGATCCTGCGCCTCGTGCCGGCTGCTGACGTCGACGAGGATGCCGAGCACGCCGGTGACGCTCCCCCGCTCGTCCCGGAGCGGCACCTTGCTCGTCTGCGTCCAGCGCTGCCAGCCGGTGCTGTCGTGCACGGGCTCCTCGAACTCGGGCAGCGGCTCCCCGGTTCGCAGCACCTCCTGGTCGCACGACCGGTAGAAGTCCGCGTCCCCCGCGCGCCAGGGCAGCTCGTAGTCGGTGAGGCCCACCACCGCGTCGGGGTTCGCCAGGCCGGCGAGCCTGGCGAACGCGGCGTTACACCCGAGGTAGCGGAGATCCTCTCCCTTCCAGAAGATGGGATAGGGCAAGGCGTCCAGGATGCGCCGCAACAGCTCGGCCCCCACGTCCTGGAGTACCGGCATCTGCACGACGGCTTCACGCGACCGCATGGGTCAGCCCTCCCTCTCCGCGCGGCTCTGCGTTTCGGAAGAATACAGGGTCATCGGACGACTTCAGGGCCGGGGCACCTCGGGATGTTGGCCGCCAGACGCCTGGGCATCGTCCCTGCTACGACTAGTGGACGGTTGAAATCCCCCAGAAGGTTGAGCACCACGTGAGACAGGAAAGTGAGCATCTAGCGGTCATGGACGCGCGACGCCCCCAGCCTGAAGGAGCTCCCGAGTCGTGAAGGCCCTGGTCGTTGGCCTGCTCGCGGGCGCGCTCGGGAGTGTCACGGGAGCATGGTTCTCCCGGCGGGGTTCGAGGCGGAGGGAGCCCGGCGCGGCCACCCTCCTGCGCACGGAGGTGGCCGCGGCGCTGGCCCATCCGGGCACCCCACGGGAGATGCTGCAACCGTGCGCGGAGGCGATGGTCCGCCACCTCGGAGTGGCCCTCGCGCGCATCTGGGAGCTGCCTCCCGGCGCGGACACGCTCGAGCTGAAGGCGAGCGCCGGGCTCTACACCCACCTGGATGGAGCCCACGCGCGCATTCCGGTGGGGCAGCTGAAGATTGGACGGATCGCCGAGGAGCGCCGGCCCCACCTCACCAACGACGTGCCGAACGATCCGCGGGTGCCCGGGAAGGAGTGGGCCCGACGCGAGGGACTGGTGTCCTTCGCCGGCTACCCGCTGCTGGCCGAGGGCCGGGTGGTGGGGGTGGTGGCGATGTTCGCGCGCCGCCACCTGGAGGACGACACCCTGGAGGCCATCTCCCTGGTGGCGGACTCCCTGGCCCAGGGTCTCGCGCGCCTGCAGGCCGAGGAGCGCCTGCGGCGGAGCGAGGAGCTCTTCCGGCTGCTGCTCGACTCCACCGGCGAGGCCATCTACGGCATCGACCTGGAGGGGCGGTGCACCTTCGCCAACCGCACCTGCGTGCGGCTGTTGGGCTACCCGGACGCCTCGGCGCTCATCGGGCGCATCATGCACGACGCCATCCACCACACGCACGAGGATGGGAAGCCCTATCCCCGGGAGGAGTGCCTCCTCTACGAGGCGGCCACGCGGGAGGGCACCCACAACGACAACGAGTGGCTGTGGCGCGCGGACGGGACGGGCTTTCCAGCGGAGACCTGGTCCTACCCGGTGTGGCGCGAGAACGGGAACGAGCACGAGCGGCTGGGAGCGGTGGTGACCTTCGTGGACATCACCGAGCGCCGGAAGACGGAGGCGGAGCGGGCGCGGTTGTTGAGCGAGACGCAGGAGGCGGTGCGCCTGCGGGATGAATTCCTGGCCATCGCCTCGCACGAGCTGCGCACACCACTCACGCCGCTGCGGCTGGGGGTGCAGCGCGCCATGCGGCTGCTCCACGGGGAGCGGCCCTCCACCGAGGAGATGCTGGCCCGGCTGACGGTGGCCGAGCGGCAGGTGGTGCGCCTCACGCGGCTGGTGGAGAGCATGTTGGACATGTCGCGGCTGACGCGGGGCACACTGCAACTGGAGTCGGCGCCGTGCGACCTGGGGGAGCTGGTGCGTGAGGTGGAGGAGCGCTCGCGCGAGGTGGTGCGGCAGGCGGGCTGCTCGCTCGACGTGCGGGTGGAGGGGACGGTCGTGGTGCTCGGCGACAGGCTGCGGCTGGAGCAGATGCTGGAGAACCTGCTGTCCAACGCGATGAAGTACGGGGCGGGCAGTCCCATCCACATCCACTGCCGGGCGGAGGAAGGCCGCGCCCTGCTGAGCGTGGAGGACGAGGGCATCGGCATCGCGCCGGAGGACCAGCAGCGCATCTTCGGGCGCTTCGAGCGCGCCGTCCCGGTGCGCAACTACGGCGGCTTCGGGCTGGGGCTCTACATCCTGCGGGAGATCGTCGAGGCCCATGGCGGGAGCGTGTCGGTGGAGAGCGAGCCCGGACGAGGCGCCCGCTTCACCGTGTCGCTCCCCCTGCTGGACGTCCCGGCGTAGCGCCGGGCGCCCGCCTCAGCCCTCCCAGGTGGACATCATCGCGCGCACCCGCTCGTAGCGCTCGAGCAGCTCCGCGCGTTTGGCGGTGAAGAGCACCATGAAGCCCACCACGCCCACTCCGAGCAGGGAGAGGAAGGCGGCGCCCATGCGGTGGTCCCGGATGCCGAAGCGCGCCAGGTTGGCGATGACACACGTCACCAGGAAGGCGCTGCCCAGGTACACGTAGGAGCGGATGCGCAGCGCCATGCCGGCCGCCACGCCCACCAGGCACAGGAAGACGCACAGCAGCATGGCCCGGCCGTCCTGGAACATGAGCGGCTTCCAGGCCCCGGCCACGTAGATGATGGTGATGGCCAGGGCGCGCAGCTTCGCCCGCGTGTCCGGGGTGAGCGCGTCCTGGAAGACGCGCAGCAGCACCAGCAGCGAGAGGCCCGCGGGGATGACGTAATACTGCGGCTCCCCTGCCCCCGTGCCCATCCAGACGAAGAAGAGCGCCGCGTTGAAGGAGCACACCGACACCAGCGAGGACATGCCCCGCTGCGAGGGGTGCGCGGCCAGCGCGGCGAAGTGGGCGGCGTAGCCCACCAGCAGGGCCGCCACGTACAGCGGTTGATGCCATGGCGCGGTGAGCAGGCCCGCCATGGGGAAGAGGAAGGCGCCCCACAACGCGGGCCGGCGGAAGGCGGGCAGGCCCGCGCCCTCGCGCATCACGAAGACGTAGAGGCCGGAGAAGAGCGCCCCGCCCACCAGCGCCGCGAGGCTGTCCGCCGCGCCCAGCCCCGAGACCAGCGCGTGCAGGCGCACCGCCAGGTAGCCGAGCACCAGCGTCCCCTGCGCGAGGAAGGCGGAGGTCTCGTCCTCCTCGCGCACGGCGCGGCGCACCAGCGCGAAGAAGAGCACCGCCAGACACACGCAGTCGATGATCGCCTCGCGCATCACCCCGGCCGCCCCGGGCACCAGCACCAGCCCACCGAGCACCTCCACCAGGGCCACCACGGCGAAGGCATGGCCCACGCCCCGGCGCACGCGCTCGCCCGCGACGGACAGGGCCAGCGTGGCCAGCAGCGCGGAGAGGGCGCCGAAGAGCGGGAGGATGAACTCCGCGCCCCTGCCGGTGGAGAAGATGGCGCCCACGTGCGCCAGCAGCGCGTGCAGCGCCACCAGTGTGGCCACCCACCCCACCACCTCGCGCTCGCGGCGCCGGTACACCACCGCCCAGGCCGACCCGAGACCGAGCAGGAAGCACGCCCCCGTGCCCGGGTGCTTCAAGTCACGCAACATGGCGAGGGACAGCAACGACAGCGCCCAGCCCGCGTGGTGCAGCGCCGCGCCCACGGTGAAGTCGCGCTCGTCCAGCCACGTGCCCACCATGCACAGCACGAGCCCCGTGCCGCTCAGCACCGCGGGTGTCCAGAGGGGCGGCACCAGGGCGACGAGCATCGCGCCCAACAACGCGGTGGCCACGTTGGCCATCCACCGCTCGCGCGCCACCATCAGCACGCCCGAGGCCAGGCCCGTGAGGAGCGCCACCGGGAGGGGCAGCGCGCCCGGCCCCCACTCCACCAGGTGCATCCCCACGGGCACGGCCGTGGCGATGGCTCCCGCCACCCACAGCGGCTCGCTCCACGTCTCGGAGAGTCCCGGCGACAGGCGCGCGGCCAGCCGGATCAGGGCACGCTGGATGTCTCCGTGCTGGCACAGGGCGGACAGCAGCGCGGCGCCGAACCCCACCGCGGCGAAGGTCAACGCCGACTGTGGACCCCAATCGAGGAAGCCGTGCTCCGCCGTCCTGCCCAGCGAGGCACTGGCGAACACGAGCACCGAGGCGGTGAGCATCCAGCTCTGGGACAGGAGGAAGGCCCCCACCAGCAGCACGCCGGCCAGCAGGATGATGGCGCCGGGCGTGGGCGCGTGCAGGACGATGGACCCGGCGGCGAGCGCGAGCGCTCCCCCCACGGTGAGGGG
Source organism: Archangium lipolyticum (assembly GCF_024623785.1). Taxonomy (NCBI): domain Bacteria; kingdom Pseudomonadati; phylum Myxococcota; class Myxococcia; order Myxococcales; family Archangiaceae; genus Archangium; species Archangium lipolyticum. The sequence goes on along the minus strand of NZ_JANKBZ010000019.1, from coordinate 122,892 downwards.
CCGCAGCAGGGAGTCCGGCGGCGTGCGGAGGAAGGCCCACAGCGCACCGGGGACATGGTGCGTGAGGAAGCCGAGCGCCAGCAGCAGCGCGATGGCCACCGGGTGGAGGGGGAAGCAGAAGAGCAGCAGGCCCACCCCGAGCCCCACGCGCACCGAGGGCTTCGGTCCGGGCAGCAGCACGAGGGCGGCCACGAGGAGACCCAGCACCCACGGATCCGCCTGGGTCTCGGGCACCAGCACGACGCCCACGAGCGTCAGCGCACCCTGCATCCACGCGGACAGTTGGCGGGCCAGCGCGTCGTCGGGCCTTCCGAGCAGGAGGAGGCGCGCGGCGGGCAGGTGCTCGGCGGCGCGCACCACCCCGAGCGAGAGGAGCGGCAGCGCGGGCGCCCAGGGCATGGGCAGTTGGGAGATGAGGACGACGCCGAACGCGAGCAGCGGCGCGAAGGCCGCGAAGAGCGGCTGGCGGTTGGCCCGCGTCCACAGCAGCGGCAGCAGCATCGCGCCCGCGAGGACGGGGTAGGCCTCCGCCCCATGGGGGTGAGCGCACGCGACGCCCAGGAACAGCAGGGCGCAGAGGCTGGCCGCGAGCGCGAAGCGGCGCTCCCCGGCGAGCCACCGGAACGCCGTCCGGGAGGACTCGAGCAGGGCGAGGACGCTCAGCAGCGTGGCCACCGCCAGCTGCGCCAGGGCGCCACGCGGGAGGATGTCCACACTGGCGAACACGGTGGCGGTGACGACGCTGACGGAGGGGTGCAGCGCACGAGCGGTGAAGAGGGCCGCGAGCGCTACGCCGAGCATCAGCGGATATGGCTGCGTCCCGTGCGCCTGGATGGCCGCCAGCGAGGGGAAGAGGAGGGCCACGAGGCCCGCGGTGAAGGTGCTCGCGCTGCGTCCCCAGCGCGCGGCGGCTCCCGAGGTGCCGAGGGACCAGAAGATGAAGCAGGTGACGGACAGCGCGGGCGTCATCCACGGCCAGGCGGAGAAGGCGCCCAGGCGAGGCAGGAGCGCGACGCCGGCGAGGATGACGGCGAGCGGGCGCACGATGGGGAAGGTGCGCGAGGTGACGGCGACCGCCGCCGCGGCCAGGAGCACGATGACGCCGAACCAGGGCACCTGGCTGGCGAGGCCCCAGACGAACGCCAGGAGGGCGTACACGATGCCGGGCCAACCGAACAACCGGGCACGGCCGCCGAGCTCGCCCAGGGCGGCGAGCCCCAGCCCGGAGAGGGCGAGAGCCAGGGGAACCAGCGAGGGGTCCACGAGACTGGCGAGCTTGGGCACGACGGCGGCGGCCCCGAGGGCCGCGAGGGCGAGCAGGAAGGGATTGGCGAGGTTCCACGCCACGAGGAGCGCGGCGGTACCGCAGAGCGCCATGCCCACCACACCGGACACACGGGAGCCCACGCCGAGCCCGTAGACGAACCCGACGAAGGAGAGCCACGCCACCGCGACACTGAAGGTGAGACGCGTGGGGCGGGTGCAGACGAGCGACAGTCCGGCGAAGACCAGCGCCACGCCACCGCACAGCAGCGAGGAGCCGGAGGGCCCCAGGAGGAGGACGGAGGAGAACGAGAGGAAGAAGGAGAGCAGGGCTCCGGTGATGGAGAGGTAGAGGCGCTCGAAGAGGAACCCGCTGCCCACGCAGAGGGGAATGAACGCGAGCGCGGCCCAGAAGGCCGGGCGCTGGTCGAGGCCCATGTGCCCGAGGAGGACGAAGACGAGGCTGGCGGCGGCGGTGGAGCGGAGGAGGATCTCGGAGGTCTGCGCGTCCCGCACCGAGGAGGAGCGCTCGGCGCGGGAGCGCAACCACCCGGCGAGGACGACGCCCGCGAGGACGAAGGGCACGGCCGAGAGGGCCCCGAAGTGGAACGGGAGCTTCCCGGACACGGGATACCCCAGCGAGGCCTTGAGCGAGTCGATCAGGGCCCGCACGGCCCCGGGGACGAGCTGCCCGGCGGAGGCATAGGAGAGGTACGCGCCGGCATAGGCGAGGTACAGCCAGCGAACCCGGGAGAGCGCGCCACGGGAGAGCCCGAACACGGTCCAGGTAAAGACGGCCGCGGTGAAGAAGAAGGCCGGGGGCGAGCCCGTGGCGGCGAGCACGAGGCAGGCCACCTGAAGCGAAGCGACGCCCATCGAGAGGGAATCAGCGGCCTCGTCGGGCGGGAGGCGGCGGAAGCCGAGACAGGCGGCGAGGAGGAAGGCGAGGAACGGGGCGTACCCCCCGAAGGAGGGAGCCACCCCGGCGGCGGAGAGCGCGAGGTGCAACCGGACGGAGAACAGCAGCGCCAGGTAGAGGGGGGCGCCGAGGGCGAAGGCGAGCGCCTTGGAGCTCCTGGGCTCGGGGACGCGGTGGCGCGAGAGGACGAAGAAGAGGGCGCAGGGGAGGACATCGAGCCAGAGCGCGTGAGTGCCGAGGCGGGCGAAGAGGGAGGCCAACCCCAACATCAAGGTGGTGCCGATGAGCGCGAGCTGGACGGTGGGCCGGGAGGGAGCGTCGAAGGATTCAGCGGGCTTGCGGACGAGCCAGGCCGCGGCGAGGGACCAGGCGAGGAGCAGGGGGAGCAGGAGGGCGAGGGGGACACCGTCGAGACTGAGGCTGCCGATGGGACCGAGGGCGATGCCGGCGAGGGGTGCGACGGAGGCGCCGATGAGACCGAGGATGCGGCCGGCGCTGGCGAGGGCCTCGCGGCGTGCGAGCAGGGAGCCGCAGATCGAGAAGGCGGCGGAGTAGCCCGCGGTCATGCCGAAGACGACGAGGGAGCGGGAGAAGGAGGTGAGACCGGCCCAACTATCGAAGGCGAGATAAAGGGAGCCGGCGACGATGAGGAAGGCGCCGATGAACCAGCCGATGCTCTCGTAGAGGAAGGGGCGCCAGACGGTGTCCCAGGTGGAGACCTGTTCGACGATGCGAGCGGAGACGGAGCGAACGGGAGGAGCTTCGAAAAGAGGTTCCGTAACGACGGGAGGAAGCACGACTCCCTCTCCCTCCGGGAGAGGGCTGGGGTGAGGGTATGTCGGATCCGAAGTCGACCCCGTGTATGCCCCCTCTCCCTCTGGGAGAGGGCTGGGGTGAGGGTCTACTGGAGCCGGATCAGAGCCCTGTCCGGCCATGAAGGCCGAGACCTCCGCGGCGGCATCGGAGAGCGAGCGGCTCTCGCCCTGGACCTCGAGGATCACCGGAGGAGGCCCCTCCTCTACGGGAGCCGGAGAAGAACCAGGGGCGGCCACGGAGGAAGAGGAAGCCCCCTCGGCGAGCACGGAGAGGAGGATCCGGGCCTGCCGCTCATACCTCTGGGAGAGGTAACTGCGAGCGCCCGTGGGGACATACGAGGGGTCCCAGTGGGCGAGCTCCGCGAGGAGGAAGTGAACGTGGGCGAGCTCTTGTTCCAGGACCTCGCGAGGGCGGGAGGACATGGGCTTGCCGCACGCGGCGCAGGCCAGACCCCCGAGCCGTTCCTGCCGGCAGGACGAGCAATACATGTTGAGAGAAGCCCCCTACAACGACCATGCCGGACGCGAGGCCCAGGGAAATGAGGAACTTGGGGCCACGGGGGTGCTACCCACACGACGCAGTACGCCCGCGCCCATGTGCAGCGTACTGCACAAAGGGACGCGGGCGCACGCGAGGGACCAACGAACCGCCGGGCGTCAGATGACGGCGTCGGTGGCGCGGCGGATGCGGCCCCAGTCGAAGTTGTCGGCGGGGTCGACCTTGCGGCCGGGAGCCACGTCCCTGTGGCCGAGGATGTTCTTCATGGGGACGTTGTACGTCTTGGCGAGGTAGGGGACGAGCTTCTCCAGGGCGCGGTACTGGGCCTCGGTGAAGGGGGTCTTGCCGCTGCCGTCGTTGGTGATCTCGATACCGAGGGAGCGCGCGTTGACGCTGGGGCTGGTGTCGCCGTGAAGCGAGGACTTGCCCGCGTGCCAGGCGGCCATCTTGTCATCGACCAGGTGGTAGATGGTGCCGTCCTTGCCGATGAGGTAGTGCGCGCTGACCGACTTGTCGCCATTGGGCCTGGTCAACGCCCGCAGGTCCCCCTCCACGTTGTTGGAGGCGGTGTGGTGAAGGACGATGGAGTCGATGTCGGCGCCACCGCGCGAGCCGTAGTTGGCGGAGGGGACCCACTTCATGTCCGGCCTGGTGACCTTGCCGGGGGTGGGAGTGGGACCCGGAGCGGGGGTGGGGTTGGAGGAGGGAGGCTTCTGGCCGGCGAGGGCCTTCTCCAGGGCGGCCTTGGTCTTCGGGCCGTACTCACCATCCACGCCCAGCTTCCACGCGGACTGGAACTTCTTCACCGACTCCTCGGTCTTGGGGCCGTAGACGCCCGGGCCGGAGTTCATCTGGGCCTGGGTCATGTAGCCCAGCTTCACCAGGGCCGACTGGAGCTGCTTCACGGGGGCGCCGTTGTCGCCGCGCTCCAGGCCCGCCGCGGGCGCGGTGACGGAGGGAGAGGAGGGCGGCTTGGAGGGCGCGGCGGGGGTGAGGTCCTTGAGCATCGCGGCGCGCGTCTTCGGGCCGTACACGCCGTCGGCCGTCAGCTTGTGCGCGGACTGGAACTTCTTGAGCGAGGCCTCGGTCTGGGGACCGAAGGTCCCCGGCCCGGAGTTCATCTGGGTCTGGGTCATGTAGCCCAGCTTCACCAGGGCCGACTGGAGCTGCTTCACGGCGGGCCCCGAAGCGCCCTTGGACAGGGTACCCGACGGCAGGGAGGGCGCGGACGAGGCGGCGGCGGAGGCGAGGGCGACCTGGGGGCGGGTCGAGGAGGAAACAGTGCTCACGGTCAGCTCCGGGGGAAAACTGAGACGACGACGGAATTATCGCCGGACGAGAGCAGATGTTGCTACCCCCTGGAAATATAGTGCCGGTATGCAGCGCCCCCTGGGCAGGAACGAACGTGATTTCTGGGTCCTCGACAAGCAGACCGAGTTCAACTTCACCCTGGTGGTGCGGCTCTCGGGTCCGCTCGACCCGGAGCAGTTGAAGAAGGCGCTCACGGCGGTGCAGCACCGCCACCCGTTGCTGGGCGTTCGGATCGACGGGGACCCACCCGGATTCCTACCAAGCGTCAATCCCATTCCGCTCCAGGTGCTGGAGCGAGCGGACGATGACCACTGGCGCCGGCGGACGGAAGGAGAGCTGGTCACCCGCATTCCCAGCACCGAGGGCCCCCTGGTGCGCGTGACGCTCCTGAGCTCGCCCCAGGTCCACGAGCTGCTCATCACCTTCCTGCACGCCATCGGGGATGCGCTCTCGGGGATCCACTTCATTCGCGACCTGCTCCAGGCCCTGGGGATGATCCTCGAGGGCCAGCGGCCCGTGCTGGCGCCGCGCCCCGCCTCCGTGCCCCTGGACGCGCTGCTGCCCACCCGCGTGCGGGGACTCGAGGGCGCGCTGAAGGCCGGGTCCTTCGTGGGCCGGATGCTGCCGGGCCTGCTCTCCCGGCCGCGCAAGCTGCCGGGGAACGATGAGGTTCCGCTCGCGCAGCGCGAGGCCCGGATGCTTCCCCACGAGCTCTCCGAAGCCACCTCCGAGAAGTTGCTTCAGCGGGCCCGCGCGGAGGGCTGCACCCTCCACGGCGTGCTGATGGCGACGGCGCTGCGTGCCATCGCCCGCCAGTTCCCGGAGTCCGAGCCCATTTCCCTGGCATGCAGCACGGCCGTGGATCTCCGCTCCCTGCTCCAGGGCGACATCGCCGAGGACATCGGGGTGTTCGTGGCGCCGGTCACCACCTTCCATTCCGTTTCGAAGAGCGCCTCCTTGTGGCCGCTGGCCCGCGAAGCGACGAAGAAGGTGCACCAGGCCCGCGAGCGGGACGTGCTGGTGGCGACAAGACTCCAGGGCGGCATGATGCCGCGGGACATCCGCAAGAGCCTCGAGCTGTTCGCGCACCCCGCCTGGGGAGCCTTCGGCATCACCAACATCAGACGGGTGGAGCTGCCGGAGCGCGTCGGCCCGCTGTCATTGGAGAAGGTCCACTTCGTGACCTGCGCGCGCATGCTGGGGAGCACGCTGGGGCTGGCGGCCTCCAGCTTCCGGGGCCGGATGTTCCTCAACTACGTCTACACACATCCGGTGGCTTCCCCCTCCCAGATTCAAGCCGTGGTGCGAGACGCGGTCGCGGAGCTGCACACGGCGGCCTGAACGCCGCGAGGTTTCTCGTGCCGTGCCCCGGCCGCCAGTACCGTCTTTCCGCTCGGTCTCCTCCCGAGACCAGCCCCTTTGCCCAGGAGTCAGCAGACATGCCGGAAGAACGCAGGCTCGGAGAGGTTCCCGGACCCAGAGGCCATTGGTTCTGGGGCAGCATCCAGGAACGGCGGCGCGAACCGCTCCAGCTCTTCACCCGCGCCCATCAGGAGCACGGAGACTTCGTCCGCCTGCGCATGGGGCCCACCATCCACCTCCTGTCCCTGGCCAGCCCCGAGCTCATCAAGCACGTGCTGGTCGATCATGCCGACAGGTACAACAAACCGCCCAGCTTCCTGCGCGACGTGCGCGACCTGCTCGGCAACGGCCTCTTCAGCAGCGAAGGTGACTTCTGGAAGCGCCAGCGCCGCCTCATGCAGCCCTCCTTCCACAAGGAGCGCCTCGCCACCCTCGCCGAGGGCATGGTGGACGTCACCGGGCAGATGCTGGCGCGCTGGCGGTCCCACTCGACCTCCGCGCCCCTCGACATCTTCAGCGAGATGATGCGCCTGACCCTCGCCGTCGTCGGCCGCGCCCTCTTCTCCACCGACGTCAGCGGCACCGCCGAGCGCGTCGGCCAGGCCATGGCCGTCGCGCTCGAGGAGGTCAACTACCGCGGCCTCTCCTTCGGCCTGCGTCCTCCGGACTTCATCCCCACCGCGCGCAACCGTGCCTGGCGCCGCGTCCTGTCCACCCTCGACGCCATCGTCTTCGACATCATCGCCCGCCGCCGCGAAGGCCAGACGCACGGGGATGATCTGCTCGCCACGCTCATGGCCACCCAGGACGCCGACACCGGCGAGCGCATGACGGATCAACAGCTGCGCGACGAGACGATGACCCTCTTCCTCGCCGGTCACGAGACCACCGCCACCGCACTCGCCTGGATGTGGCACCTGCTGTCCCAGCATCCCGACGTGGAGGCCCGTGCCCGCGCCGAGGTGGACACCGTGCTCGGCGACAGGCTCCCCACCGCCGACGATCTCCCCCACCTGCGCTACCTCACCCAGATATTCGAGGAGACGCTGCGCCTCTACCCGCCCGCGTGGCTCTTCGCCCGCCAGCCGGTGAAGGAGGACGTGCTCGCGGGCGTCCACATCCCCGCGAGCCCGCGCGTCATCGTCACGCTCAACGCCTACGTCCTCCAGCGCAACCCGAAGCTGTGGCCCGACCCCGAGCGCTTCGACCCGGACCGCTTCTCGCCCGAGCACGCCGCGGACCGGCCCCGCTTCTCCCTCCTCCCCTTCGGCGGAGGCCAGCGCCTGTGTATCGGCAACGCCTTCGCCCTCATGGAGGCCACGCTCATCACCGCCACCGTGCTGCAGCGCTTCCAGCTGCGCGCGCTGCCCGGCCGCCCCGTGGAGCCCGAGCCGCTCATCACCCTGCGGCCCAAGGGAGGGCTCCCCATGCTCCTGGAGCCCCTGAGCCGCCCGGCCCGGGTCACCCTACCCGCGTAGGAACGCGGTGCCGTGACTGCCGGGCTTCTCGGCCTCGCGCAGCACGGCGTCGTTGGGAGAGATGCCCACGATGTGGATGGCCTCGATGCCCTCCTCGAGCATCTCCAGGCTCTCCTCCACCTTGGGAATCATGCCGCCCTGGATGACGCCGGAGGCGATCTTCGCGCGGGCCTCGGCGGGGGTGAGGGTGGGCAGGCGGGTGGAGGGGTCGTCCTTGTTGGCGAGCACGCCGGGCACGTTGGACACGAGGAACAGCTTGGCGGCGCCGAGCTTCGCGGCCACACGGGTGGCCACGGTGTCCGCGTTGACGTTGAAGACGTTGCCCTGGGCGTCCCCGGAGAGCGAGCCGAGCACGGGGACGAAGCCCGCGTCGGCGATGCGCTGGAAGAGCGCGGTGTCCACGCCGGTGATGTCGCCCACCAGGCCGAGGTCCACGGGCTCCGGCCCCGCGCCGCTCATGACCTTGGGAGGACGGCGCTTCGCGTCGACGAGCCCGGCGGACATGCCGGTGGTGCACAGGGCGGGGACACCGGCGATGCGAAAGGCGGAGGCCACGTCCACGGACACCTGGCCCGCGAGCGTCATCTTCATCACCTCGAGGGTGGCCTCGTCGGTGTAGCGGCGGCCGGCGACCATCTTCGGCTGAAGCCCGAGCCTCTTCTGCATCTCGGTGGCCTGGGGCCCGCCACCGTGGATGACGGTCACGCGGATGCCCGCGTCGAGGAAGGCGCGCACGGCGGCGCCCACGCTCGCGGCGAGCTTCGGCTTGTCCATGGCCAGCTCGCCGCCGATCTTCACGACGAACCAGCGCCCCCGGAAGTCGGTGAGCGCGCTCATGGCCACAGTCCCGGCTCGGCGAGGGTGAGGCGCTCGTCCCAGCCCATCATCAGGTTGAAACTCTGGATGGACTGACCGGCGCCGCCCTTCACCAGGTTGTCGAGCGCGGAGAAGCACACCACGCGGCGGGTGTTGCCGGTGACGGGGCCGAGCGTGAAGCCCACCTCCACGTAGTTGCTGCCGGACACGCCCACCACCTCGGGCTGACGGCCGCCGCCGACGATGCGGATGAAGGGCTCGTTGCCGTAGGCCGACTTCCACGCGGCGGCGAGCTGCTCCTGCGTGACGGAGGCGGGCACCTCGGCGAACGAGGTGGAGAAGATGCCGCGCGGCAGCGGCGCGGACACGGGCACGAACTCCAGCGACATGTCCTCCTTGCCACCGGCGATGCGCAGCGTCTGGAGGATTTCGGGGATGTGCTGGTGCTCGAGCGGCTTGTAGGTGCGCAGGTTCGCCGCGCGCAGCGGGTGGTGCGTCGTAATCTGCGGGTTGGCACCACTGCCCGAGGAGCCGGTGGCGGCCACGGTGTGGATGGGACCGGTGAGCAGCCCGGCCTTGGCGAGCGGCATCAGGCCGAGCGCGATGGTGGTGGCGAAGCAGCCAGGGCTGGCGATGTAGCGCGCCTTGCGGATGGCCTCGCGGTTGAGCTCGGGCATGCCGTAGGTGAAGGCGCCGTCGGTGAGCATCTGCGGAGCCGGGTGGTCCACGCCGTAGTACTTCGCGTAGGAGGCCGCGTCGCGCAGGCGGAAGTCGCCGGACAGGTCCACGATGCGCACGCCCGAGTTGATGATGTCGAGCACCACCTTGGCGGTGGTCTTGTGGGGCATGGCCAGGAAGACCACGTCCGCGCCGGCCACGGCCTGGGCGGGAGGCAGCTCCTGGAAGGAGAGGTCGGTGAGCCCGGCGAGGTTGAAGTGGACGTCGCCCACCTTCTTGCCGATGTTGTCCACCGCGGTGACGCGGATGACCTCCACGTGGGGGTGGAAGAGGAGGCGGCGGAGGATCTCGGCCCCGCCATAGCCGGTACCGCCGATGAGGACTGCCTTGACCTTGTTGGCCATGTGCACTGTCTCCGTGAGGTACTGCCCGGGGCGTGTATAGAGGTGCCCCGGCTGGGAAATCCACCACCCCGCGCCTCTGACGCGGCGGGCCAGGAGGACCTGTCTCCTCCCCTACAGCCCAAGGCGGCGGTCTCACTCCGGGTGTGCCCCTCGCGGGCCACGGGACGGCATCAAGGTGCTTGGCCTCGGAACGGAGGCTGTGGAACGGTGCACGCACCATGAGCACGGAACTGAAGCTGCGCCCTATTGAGTCGCGGGACGATGCGGTGGTGGCGGCCATCATCCGCCAGGTGATGCCGGAGTTCGGAGCGAGCGGACCGGGCTTCGCCCTCCACGATCCGGAGGTGAACGGGATGAGCGGGGCCTACTCACGCCCGGGATGCGCCTACTGGGTGGTGGAGGACGGGACGGGCCGGGTGTTGGGAGGAGGAGGCATCGCGCCGCTGGATGGCGGCGAGCCGGGCATCTGCGAGCTGCGGAAGATGTACTTCCTGCCCGAGCTGCGTGGGCGCGGCGTGGGCGAGCGTCTGGTGCGCCACTGTCTGGCCTTCGCCCGGGAGGCGGGTTACCGGACGTGCTACCTGGAGACGCTGTCGGGGATGAAGCAGGCGCAGAAGCTGTACAGCCGCCTGGGCTTCCAGCAGCTGCCGCGCCCCCTGGGCGCCACGGGCCACTTCAGCTGCGACCGCTTCTACGCGCTCGACCTGACCGCCTAGATCCGGACCTCGGGAGACGGAAATCCCCCCGGCGGTAGTGGAGTTGAAGAATTACATTCATGCCACGGTTTGGACCGCGTGCGGTGTATATCTTTGATATCGCTGCACGCGAACCCCGGAACAAAAACACTTTCACGCCTTGCACCTGGCGAGGTCCGCCGCCACCTCAAGGGCCCATGCCCCCCGGTGCATCCTTCTCGTTCGATGATTCCCAGTGGCCGCTGATGGTGGTGCGGCTCACCGGCGAGCTCTCCTCCCAGGACTTCGAGAGCTATCTGAGCCGGGCCTCCCACTACCTGCAGCGCCAGCAGAGACACGTCTGCATCTTCGACGTGAGCACGCTCCGGCTCTTCTCGAGCGAGCAGCGGCAGCGGCAGGTGGAGTGGCTCAAGGCGCACGAGGTGCTGATCCACCAGACGCTGCTCGGCATCGCGTACGTGGTCACCTCGCCCGTGGTGCGGCTGACGATGAGCGTCATCTTCCACCTCAAGACGCCGTCGGCCCCCTACACCATCGTGCCCGACCTGGGCGCCGCGGCGGCCTGGGCGGCGGCCTGCCTCGACAAGACGAGCCTGCGGCCCGTCGCCGAGCGCATCCGGAGCCAGTTCTGCTCCGGCAGGGAAGGAGACGCCGTGTTGCCCCAGGCCGGAGCACTCCCGCGGCATCCCCTCCCCGAGCCGCGCGCCGAAGACTAGTCGTCGGTCGCGTCCTCGACCTTGTCGCCCGCCTTCTCCGCGGCGTCCTCGACCTTGTCGCCCGCCTTCTCCGCCGTGTCCTCGACCTTGTCGCCCGCCTTCTCCACGTTGTCCTCGGCGCGCTCACGGGTATTGCGGTGGCAGCCCGTTCCAGCCAACAGGGTCCCCAGCGCCACGGCCAGCAGTGCCTTCTTCATCATGCTCCTCTCCTCTCGTGTGGCCCCGGCCTCGGCCGCCGGAGCCTTGTCACGCGGAGGAAGGTAGGAACGCGCCGCCGGTTGCACAGGGGTTGCACGAAGAAAGAAGCGGGCCACTCCCGTGTTCACTGACGGATACGGCGGCAGAGCGCGGACGCCGCCAGGAAGCCGTAGCTGAAGCCCTTGCGGAAGAGCTTCGTGTACACCCAGCCCACCCCGGGAACGGCGGCGATCATGTCGCCGAAGCTCCACATCTCCTCATGCGCGTGGATGAGGGGCCTGACGTCCCCTGCCGGAGTGCCCACGAGGGTGAAGTCGAAGACGAGGATGGTCCTGAGTGGGTAGGTGTACAGCCAGCTGAACTGCTTCAGGTTCATCACCCCGTCGACGATGGCGCGCCCCTTCTCGTGCCCCTCCTCCAGCTGGACATTGAGCTGGAAGATGTCGAAGTCGAAGGAGAACATGCAGTGGAAGCCGGCCGCGCCGCGCCGGTAGGTCTCACGGCCCCCGCCGCGCTGCCAGGGGTCCGTGAAGGTGACATCCTCCGCCAGGAAGGGCACGACCTCCTCATCCAGGACACGGGCGGGAACGCTCGTGTCGTAGAGCAGATGGGTGATGCGCCGGAAGCGCTCCTCCAACTGTTGAATGAGCGCCCGCTCTCCGTCCCGCCTGGGGTTGCTCTTGCCCTGCCCTCTCCCCGATGTCGATGCCGTCGTCATGGCTGCGCGCAGGGTAGGCATCGCCCCATCCCCCGGGAAGCCATCATGCCGGATTCAGGGCAGCTCGCCCTTGCCAGCAAAGGCTTGCATCCATGCCTGCTCGTCGCGAGCCCTGGGCGCACAGGACTCCTCCTGCAGCGAGGCCAGGGGCCAACGGTAGTAGGCCGCCTGCTTCAAGGCCTCCTCCCACTTCCCCAGCTCCAGCCAGGCGGCGATGCATTGCTCCCGGGACGGGGTGTGCCCCGTCAGCTCGGAGCCGCGCATCTGGAGCCGCAGCCCCATATCCAGCTCCAGGTCCGAACGCTGCTCGCGCAGGCGAGCCCCCACATCCCAGAGAAGCCGCCCCAACCACCGCTGCTCGTCCTCGGACAGGTGCGTCTTGCTGGCATTGGCCCGCTGCACGAGCCACGGGCCGAGGAAGATACCCTGGGCCAGCGTGGCCATCAGCCAGGCATGGTGGCTGGGTGCGAGCAGGAGTCCCTCGAAGAGCGCGCGCATCTCCAGGAAGAACTCCTCGCTCGAGGGATTCTTCCACTCGGGCAACGCGACGAGCTTCTCGAGCGACTCCAGGTCGCTGCGCTCGAAGGGAGCTGTTCGAGGCCTGCCGGACAGGAAGGACAACAGGGCGAGTTGGAGGGTCCGGGAAGAGGACCCGGTGAGTTGACCGAGCCGCTCCTCCACCACGGGCCGCAGACGCTGGCTCAGCGGCGTTTGCGCGTCGAGCGCGTGGAGCTGCTGACACAGGACCATGAGGAGTGGCACGGATTGACTGACGCGCACTTGTTCGAGGGCCCACTCCTGGCGCGGCTCCATCAGCGATTCCGGATGCAATACCGCCAGGGGGAAGCGCTGGGCCTCCGTCGCGGCCTTCCAGGCGGCCGCGGTGTCGGCGAGCAGGAGATTCCACTCCAGCGGCTGGGGAAGCAGGGTGCTTTTGCGGAAGTCAGGCCTGCCGAGCGCCGTCCAGGTGTCGAGGAAGGCATGACGCCAATCCGGCGCGTGGGGCCTGCGTCTGGCGAGCTCGCGCAGCAGGCGCGCCTCCGGAGCGTCTCGCACATTGGAGAACGCGAGGTGCCATTCCACCCGGCTCCAATCGCCCCGCTCCATGGACAGACACGCGCTCAACAGCCGGGCCGGCCTGCTGGGCGTGAGGGGCTGAAGCAACCTGTCCAGCCCAGCAACCGCGTCCGGGTGCCCCGAGAAACAGGCCAGGGCAACCTGCTGTGTGAACGAATCGGCCCAGATCTCACTGTCCGACTCCACCGCGACGAGCCCCCGCCGTCCGCCAAGCCACTCGAAGGCGGCCCACCCAGCTCCCGCCGTGACCGGCACCAGCCCCAGGGCCCAACGCAGCACCCGGCGGCGCGGCCACCGAGGATCCCGCTCTCCTGTACCTACTGGGGCCGCGCCAAGCTGTCCCGCCGCGCCGTCTTCCGTACCACCGTTCATGGTGCCTCTATAGTAGAGCCCATGCCTCCTATCGCGAAGAGTGAGCCCCTGCGGTTGCTGGTGCTCCTAGCCCTGCTGCTGGGAGGGTGCCTGGCGGAGTCAGAGCCCGTCGATGTGGCGGGAAAATGCGGGCCACGAGACCTGACCCCCGAGTGCTGCCTCAAGCAACTCCCCGGCGAATGGGAGCGCTGCACCGGCTCGAGCCAGATAGCGGAGCAGGTGGTGAGGACGCCCTCCACGGCACTCAAACTCGCCGCTGGCGGTGTGGCTGGCACCGTGGCAGTGCAATCCGTGCGCATCAATTCCGCCGAGCAGCGGGGGACGCAACTGGCTGCGGATCTCCGCTCAAAGCTCGAGAGAGCCATCGAGCAGTGTGTCCGCAGGGCGGATCGCGAGGTGAACGACTACCACTTCAATGGCAGGAGCCCGAGCCGGGAACTCTGTCAGCAACTCAAAGTCGGCGAACAGACGACGTGGGCCGCATACTTGGGGCTCTTCAAGCACGAGCAGTCCTGGCCATGTCTGCGCAAGGCACTGGACGAGTTATTACCGAAGAAGAACTACCTGCTCCATCCCCGTTTCCGGCGCGACGGCCAGACCGACAGGTGGGAGTTCCTGGATGAGCAGATGGTGAAGAAGATTGTGTCGGAGCAGGGATGGAAGGGCCTGACGGGCAGCATCGAGCCGGACATCGTCATCCTGGATGAGAAGAGCTTCATCATCCACGTGTACGATCTCAAGTTCCCATGCCCGGAGACCAACGTCGCCACCTGGACCAAGTATAAGAACAATACCTGGAAGGAATGGTCACAGGGTGACCTTTATAAAATAGCCCTCGGGGTAATACCCAGGCTCGCCTCCCCACGGGAGGGAGTAGTACCGGAGACGAAGTAGAACGAGAGGACCCTATGCGCTACCCGCGATTGCGATACCACGACAAGGACGGCGGGCTGCGCGCATGTGATGCCCTGGTCATGAGCTTCTACATGCGACACCCCAACGACCGGATCGCCCCCGCCGTCATACGTGCTCTGGAACTCTTCCGTGAACGGATTCGGCCCTACCAGCTTGCCTGGAACGACACGGGTGAGGGGCAAGCCGAGCCACTCGACGCTGCTTCCTGGGAAAGAACCCGCAGGAAAACATTGGCGCCAGGGCCCGACACGGCCGCCTTCATACAAATGTGGGATGACCCTCACCGGTTCGCGGGATTCCACGTGGACTATAGGGGGCTGGATGTCGTCCCCCTTCCCTGGCCCTACCGACAGGATGATGTGAGCGTCCTGTACCTGCGCATGCCCACGGAGTACCTGGAAGAGCAGGGCCCGGACCGCATCCGTGCGCTCGCTCTCGACATGGCGAAGGAGCTCCCCTTCAACTCGGGCTATGTGGACTTCGTCCTCTGCTCGTCCCGTGGAGAGCCTGATGAGGCCCTCGAGCTCATCCGCCCGCGCTACCCGGGAGTCCACCTCGCCTGGAGCGGGGCGAACATGCACATGAACACCTGGGTGGATGGGGTACATTGGATGAACTTCCTCGGGCAGCCCGTGCTCGGGAAGCTCGGAGGGGTGGCCGGCCTGCGCCAGCACCTGGCGCTCCCGGGAATCTCCATTCAGGAGATGAGTGACGACCGCGTCCTCGTCACCCTCGGTGAGCAGCCAGAAGTGGGAGACATCGAAGCAGGCCAGACGCTCCCCATGCACCGTGCGCTCGCTCGGCTCCTCGAGCCACACCTCTACCACTGCAAACCCATCTTCGGAGGCCCGAGCTCCGAGCCACTCCTCCGCTGGGAGCGCCGCTTCCTGGACTGACGAGCCTGGACCGCCTGTCGGCCTGCCCGCCCGGCGGCGCGGCGATAGCCGGAGCCAGCCCTCTGGAGCATCCCCATGTTGTCCGGAAAGGGAGGTGCCCGATGGCACAGGACCAGGACAGGGAGAAGCTGCATTCCGACGAGGACAAGGAGAAGCTGTACCCGAAGGTCGACTCGGGTGACGTCTCGGGTCAGGGCCGAGAGCGGCGGCCGGACGAGGAGTATCCCAAGCACCGCAACGCGGGCGAGTTCGGCACGCATGGCGGCCCCAACAAGCCTGGCAAGGAAGACGCTCGCAAGGTCCACGCCCCCGGCAGCTCGAAGGCGGGCTCCCAGTAGGCGAGAACCCATGGAAGCGCACCCGCGCGAGGACAAGCAGCCCTTCGACATCGACGTGGCGCTGGCGCGGGTGCGCGACTCCATCCAGGGTTTCGCCGACGCCGCCATGTTCGAGCTGGCGGCGCGCGGCCACGCGAGCCTCTTCGAGCAGCTCGTGGCCTGCATCCTCTCCATCCGCACGCGCGACGAGGTGTCCTTGCCGGTGTCCCTCCGGCTGCTCGCCCAGGCTCGCACGCCCGAGGCCATGCGCCGCCTGGGGCCCGAGCGCATCCGAGCCCTCATCCGCCCCGTGACGTTCCCCGAGCCCAAGTCGGCGACGATCCACGCCATCGCCGTCCGCACCGTGGAGGAGCTCGGCGGCGAGCTGCCGTGCGACGCGCAGGTACTCCAGTCCTTCAAGGGCGTGGGGCCCAAGTGCGCCCATCTGGCGCTGGGCATCGCCTGCGGGCAGGCCCGCATCAGCGTGGACATCCACGTGCACCGGGTGACGAACCGTTGGGGTTACGTCCAGGCACGCACGCCCGAGCAGACACTGGCCGCGCTGGAGGCGAAGCTGCCGCGGGCGCACTGGGTGGAGCTCAACCGGCTGCTGGTGCCCTTCGGCAAGCACGTGTGCACGGGCACCCGGCCCCAGTGCTCCACGTGCCCCGTTCTGTCCATGTGCCAGCAGGTGGGCGTGCGCAACCCGCGCTGACGCTCTCCCCCCTAACGGTCCACGGCCAGCAACTGCGTCACCCGCCGCGCGAACCGCCGCCACGGATTGGTGCGTCCTCCATGTGCGAGCGTCATCTCCTTCGCGTGTGCCAGGTCCCGCTCCCAGCACTTCTCCAGCTTGGAGGCGAGCCGCCGGTCGGCCACCACAATCGAGCCCTCGCGCATCCGGTGGAGCGACAGCGCGTCCAGGTTGGTGGAGCCCACCGTGCACAGCCAGTCGTCCGCGAGCACCGTCTTCGAGTGCAGCATCGAGGGCTGGTACTCCCAGATGCGCACCCCGCCCTTCAGCATCTGCTCGTAGGTGGCGCGCTGCGAGGCCCGCACGATGCGCCAGTCATGCACGGGCCCCGCCGCGAGCACCCGTACGTCCACCCCCTGCTTCCGCTTCTCCAGCAGCTGCTCGAGGATGGCCTTGGGCGGGGTGAAGTAGGCGTTGGCGATCCACAGCCTCCGGCGCGCGGCGGCGAACACCATGCGCAGCATGCGCTCGGCGTCGGACAGCCCATGACCTCCCGTGCTCTCCACGAAGGCGGCGTACCCCTCGCCCTCGTGCTCCAGCTCGGGGAAGCAGCTCTCCGGGAGCAGCGCACCGCCACACTCCTGCCACGTGCGCGCGAAGGCGAGCTGCATCTCGCGCACCGCGGGGCCCTGCACACGCACGTTGGTGTCGCGCCACTCCTCGGGACTGTCGCCCTCGCCCTGCCACGACTTCCAGATGCCGAAGCCCCCGGTGAAGCCCAACTGCCCATCGAGGATGACGAGCTTGTGGTGGGTGCGCCCCAGGAGCCGGCCCAGCCACCGGCCCGACAGGGGCCGGAAGTAGTGCACCTCGACACCTCCCTCGCGCAGCCGCTGCTCCACCTTCGGGTCGAAGTCGTGCTCGCCGCGGACCTCCTCGCTGCCCACCGGATCCACGATGACACGGCAGGCGACTCCGGCCCGCGCGCGCTCGCACAGCGCCTCCACGATGCGGTCCGACGGCTCGCTCGGGCGCCAGATGAAGACGAGGATGTGGACGGACTCGGTGGCCTGGCGGATGGCCTCGACGACCTCGTCGAAGATGCGCCCGTTCTCCACCAGCTCCACCCGGTGCCCCGGCTCGAGCCGCAGTCGGGTGGACTGGTAGAGCGCATGGCGGAAGGCCTCGAACCCGGGCGGCAGCACCATGGGCCCGCGCATCTCATGCTGGTCATTGAGGCGGTCGGGTCGCTCCCACCCCTGCGCCCCCGTCGGTGGTGATTCCATAAGCCGTGGGAAGGTAGGGACGCCGTCGGCCCGGGGAAGCCCTCGGGACGCCGAGCCCGCCTGTCCGCCCTGCCTTCCACCGAGCAAATACCCCTCTCCCACCGGGAGAGGGACGGGGTGAGGGTACCTCGTGTAATCAGGTTCCCCCTCCGCGCCCACCCCGCTGCGCCTACTGGATGGAGGAGGGAGCGCGGAACACCTCGCCATCGCGCCCCTCGAGCACGAGGCTCGCCGAGTCCGCCGGAGTCACCCGGAGCGAGGCCCGGGGTTGCCCCTTGCGGTCCACGAGCAACAGGCCGGGAGAGCCATGCTCATCGGCGCCGAGGATGGCGCGCGGGCGTCCGTCCTCATCCGCCAGCTCCAGGCGCGAGGAGCCATCCGACAGCAGCCCCACGGAGAAGAACTCGGTGCCGCCGTTCTTCCCGAGTGAAAGCCGTGGGGCCTCGTTCGCGTACACGGTGAGCTCGGCGAGGGTGGCGCCCTCGGCGGTGGCGAAGCGGAGGCGGGGCGAGCCGCTGGCGTCCACGCCCAGCAAGGCGCGGGGCTGGCCCTGGGCATCGTGAAGCACCAATCCGCCCTCCCTCCCGTCCTGCGCGGAGAGGGTGGCGCGTGTGTGGCCCTTCGCGTCCCGCAGGGTGAGGCGCGAGGCCACCAGCTCCCCACCCTCGGCGGGCAACCTCGGGCGCAGTGCGGCCACGCCCACCCCGAGCGCCCCCAATACGAGCGCGGCGAACGTGACGGACTGCAGGCGACGGCAGCGGCGCTCCAACCGCTCCAGGCGCGAGTCCAGGCTCTCCATCTGTCGAGACCTCCTGTCCGGGCCCACGGGCCGGCACCGGATGACGACAGGCTAGCCCGAGCCCGCCCCCCGTGCCCGCCAGGAACCGTGGACCTTGCACGAACGGAGAATTCCAGACGAGCTGAGAAAATCCAGAGATACTTGACAGACGCCATGTTCTTGCTGTTCAATGAGCTCACGAGTCGCTAAGAAGGCGGCTCGTACAGGCCTCTCGGGTTTTACCTGGGTTCGTCGGAACGGAGGATGCGATGTCACTGGAAGCATTCACGAAGGTCTCCGAGGCCTCGAAGCTGCTGGTGGAGCAGGGCTTCTCGGCACAAGCGGTGATGGGGGCCATGGAGATGGTGGGCCGGGCGATCGGGGTGGACCGGGCGGTCATCTACGAGAACAGCACCTCGACGATGCCGGGCAAGCGGCTGGCGCCGCTGAGGCACGTGTGGGGTACGGCGCCGATGACGCCGCTGCTGCAGACGTTCCCGCTGAAGGATCAGATGGCGGGCTGGGTGGAGGTGCTCTCGCGCGGGCAGCCGGTATGGGAGGTGGTGCGCAACATCCAGGGACCGCTGCAGGTGAACCTGGAGGCGCAGGCGGTGCAGTCGGTGCTGCTGTGCCCGATCAACATCGGCAACATCAACGGGCAGTGGTGGGGCTTCCTGCGGCTGGACGACTGCCACAAGGAGCGGCGGTGGTCGGCGGAGGAGGTGACCATCGTGAAGACGCTGGCGCGCTCGCTGTCGAACGCGCTGCGCCAGGACCTGCGGCGCGAGGCGCTCGCGCAGACGCGTCAGGACCTGGAAGCGATGATGGCCCGCTGCGCCGGCACGCGCTGACCACCCCCTCTCCCTCTCCCTTCGGGAGAGGGCCGGGGTGAGGGTATCTCGCCCCTCGGGTTGAACGCATCGGTGCTCACCGCACCAATCCGGCCTGGAACCGCTTCTCGTGAGCGGTCCAGGCCGCTTCGTTTTTCACGAACGTGTCGAGCGACTCAGGAAGTGCGCCGCGAGCCACGAGCGCCCGGGCGTACACCTCGAGCCGCTCCACGTCGAGCAGCCGGGCCCGAGGCACCCACGTGCTCCCGAACCGAGCCCCCAGAACACCCCCCGCGATGGCCGCGACGGTGTCGGTGTCGTAGCCCTGCTGGATGATGTCCGCGAGCACGGCACCGGGGGCCTCCTCGGCGGTGAGCGCGCGAACCAGACCATGAGCCCCACCGAGGAGCGCGAAGCCCTGGTTGGGGTGCGCCACGGTGAAGCCCTCGGCGAGATGGGGGCGGGCCAGCTCGGAGATGCGCTCGCGCAGGGCCTCCGGGGCGAGCAGCGGCCCTTCGAGCAGCGCGGCGAGCGTCTCCGAGACGAGGTGCCCACCGGTCCGGTCGAAGCTCCACGTGGAGCCCGACTGGAGCCAGCGCGTCTCCTCCTCGCGGACCACGGAGGCCACGCCAGCACGCACGCGGGCCACATCCTCACCCCGCGCGAGGGCGGCCACGGACCAGGCCACGGCGTAGGCCAGGGCGGAGGCACGCAGATCCGCATGGGTCATCATGGAGGACTCCATGACCACGCGGGCGAGCTCGGCGGGCGCATCGCGCAGCAGGGCGCCCACGGGAGCCACGCGCATGGCGGCGCCCATACCGGCGGAGGCGCTCCCCGAGTGCTCCGGGGCCCCGCCCTTCGCCAGTTGGGACACGGCGACCTGGAAGTTGCGCCCGTAGCCGCGCCAGGCCTTGCGGCGCATGCCCTCGACGAGCCAGCGGGCCCAGGACTCGCGTGTCCACCCACCCGGCTCGAGCGCGCAGGCGACGAGGGCCAGGGCCTGCTGGGTGTCATCGGAGTGGAGCCCCAGCGGGCGGAGCCGCTCGAGCCGCTTCTTGTCGCCCGCGAGTGCCTGGAGGGGCAGCTCGGAGGGCAGCTCCACATAGTCGCCGAACACCTGACGGATGAAGGAGGCGCGCCAGGTCTCGACGGGACAGCCGAGGGCGTCACCCCAGGCGAGGCCCCACAGGGAGCCCTGGACACGCTCCTCCACGGAAATGCCCTGAATGTCATTCGGAATCATAGTGTCCATAGGACACTATATAGACTCCGAACCTGACAATCGCCAACCGGGAGACTCACCGCCGGTCGCGCTCCAGATCGGCCAGGACGCGGCGGAGGTACCAGGCCTCGGTCTTGCCGGGGTGGCGCTCCTGGAGTCTGGCGAGATGGCGCGCGAGGGACTGCTCGGCCTGGGCGCGCGGGAGTTGGACACTGCGGAAGTACTGGTTGCGCAGGCGGCTGACCTCGTTGCCACCCACGACCCAGATGATGAGCCCGAGCAGCACCACCGCTCCGAGCACCACGAAGACGACGTTCCAGTTCACGCGGCCGGAACCTACCGCGAGCCCCGGCTCAGAACAGCTTCCACCACTTCTTCTTCGGAGGCTCGGCGGGCTTCTGCTCCGTCTCCGTCCGCGGACTGTCCACGGGAGCGGCGGCCGGAGCACTCGTGGGCCTGGCCCGCGGAGGTGCGGCGGGCCGGCGTCCGTAGCGCAGCTCCAGCGCCCGGGCCTTCTCCTGGAACGCCCTGCCCTTCACCGGGTCCACCATGGCCACGTAGTTGGCGAAGCCCACGGCCGAGGCGATGACGTCCGCGCCGTGCCCCCACCGCTTGCCCTCGGGCCCGGACTTCTCCAGCTGGTGCAACAGCGCGCGGAAGCGCTTGAGCGTCTCGCGGTCCACGCCGGGCTTGTCGTTGACGACGACGCCCGTCACCTCCTGCTGCCGGCCCCGGCGCAACACGCGCGTCTTCTCGGGGTGCGGCGTGAAGTCCTCCTGCCGCACCAGCCAGCGCACGAAGCGCAGCAGCTCCCCGGCATCGCGAGGCTCCGGCCCGTGGGCGGAGAACGTCAGGTCATCCGCGTAGCGCGTGTAGACGAAGCCCAGCTTGCGCGCCGCGCCCGAGAGCCTCCGGTCCAACCGCCGGCAGAGGATGTTCGTCAGCGCGGGCGAGGTGGGCGCGCCCTGGGGCAGCCGCCGCCCGCCCTGGGTGACGTAGTAGCGCTGTCCGTCCAGCTCCACCTCTTCCACGTCCGGCTCGGTGCACAGCAGCGCCAGCACCGTGGCGGTGGCCTCGCTGTAGCCCAGCCGAACGAAGACGCCCTTCACCCGCGGGTACAGCACCGAGGGGAAGAAGTCCTTCAGGTCCAGGTTCACCACCACGCGCGCGCCCACGTGCGGCCGGGCGTTGGTGACGATGGAGCGCCCCTCGCGGAAGCCGTGGGCCGCCTCGTGCACCGGCACCTTCTCGAGGATGTTCTCCAGCACCCACGCCTGCGCCGCCTTCAGCCTGGGCAAAGGCGCGGAGATGAGCCGGGTACCGCCCGTCTTCTTGGGCAGCAGGAAGCGCACGTAGTTGCTCGTGGTGGACGCGGTGCGCGTGAAGCACAGCGCCCGGAGCCTGCCCACGCTCAACCCCAGGGCATGTGCCAGCGCCTCGGGCGTGGCCAGCACCGGCAGGCCCAGGCGCGCCAGCTTCGCCTCGTCCGCGGTGCGCTCGCTCAGACCTCCGGACACGCCCCGGCCCAGGAAGAGCAGCTCCTTCGCCTTGCGCTCCTTCCAGGCCTCGGCCCGCGCCAGCCGCTCGCGCTCGCGCCGCTCCTTCGTCTCCTGCTGCTTGCGCCGGCTCTCCTCCAGCCGCCGCTTGCGCAGCTCGCGCTTCAGCCTCTCCAGGTTGCCCAGCCGGCTCTGCTCCGTGGCGAGCGCGCGAATCTCGCCCTGCAGCTCGTTGCGCCGGTGCATCACCTCCGCGGGATCCCCGGGCGAGCCACTGCGCTCCGGCCAGAAGCCCAGGCGCACCATCTCCTCGAAGATGACCTCGTCCTTGGAGCTGGCGCGGATGCGGTCGTACAGCTCCTGTCGGCTGCGGGGGCGCTGGGAGGACATGGCGGGTCAGTGAGAGAGGGAGGGTCCGTCCACGCGGCGGTCAGAGAGCACCTTCGTACTGCTCTCGGGACTGGACCGTCTCAACTCAAGCGCGGCCCCCTCCCTGTCGCTCGCAGGACCGACGCGGTCGACAACGCTGCGGCGACAGGGAGGGAGGCCGCGCACAGTGAAGAGCGGGCCAGTGATGCATGACAGGCCATGAGGCATGGACGGCGAAACACCGTCCGGGTTGCAAGGTACTGCCCCCTGACCGCCGCGTGCGCGAACCCTCTCCTCTCTCATGTGCGAGACACCCGTGAGTGCTGGAGCCGCAGCGCGAGCAGGTGCTCGCACGGCCCCCGGAACAACTTGTTCTGCTGGAAGAAGTTGCACGTGCACTCGCCCGAAACCATACGCTGGTCCCCATCGAGCCGCAAAGAGGACCGGAGCACCTTCTCGCCCTCCTTCACCGTGCCGCTCAGCTCCAGCGAGCCGTCCACGCTGGAGGGATTCGCCCGCACGTGCACCGCCCTCGCGTCCAGGAAGCGCGTGGCGCGCTCCTCGCGCTCGTTGGCGAAGCGCAGCTTGTCCACGGGCAGCGGCTCGCGGCTCAGCTCACGCGCCCGGTATACGCCCTTGTTCAGGTCCCAGATGGCCCGCCCCGCCTGCGTCCAGGCCGACAGCGCGCCGAGCACCGTGCCCCGCTCCAGCCCCAGCTTCGAGGCCAGCGCCTCGGGCTTCGAGGACCACGTCTCCTTGAGGGCGTCGAAGACGCGGCGGCGGGTGAGCTCGTCCACCTGCCCGCGCGGCGCCATCAGGTCGAAGTTGCCCGCGGTGGACCAGTCATTGGCCGTCCATCCCGACAGGCCCAGGGTGAAGGACAGGTCCCCCAGGTCCGCCACGTAGAAGGACGGCAGCCCCGTGCCCAGCAGGTGCACGGTGAAACGCCGGGCCACCGGGAGCAGCCGCTCCAGCACTCCGAGCCGCCGGCGGCCCCACACGCGGATGTCGTGCGTGCCCTCGCCCTCGTACACCGAGCGCCGGCAGATGACCTCCGTGCCCCACGGCTCGAACACCACCTTCACCGGCTGCCCCGGCGCCAGCTTGTAGCGCATGGAGCGCGGCCCCTTCTTCTCCTTGTGCCGCTTGAGCACGAAGAGGAAGTTGTGCACGTCCATGGGGTGCAGCGTGAAGCGCACCGCCGGCAGGGCCATCGCCGAGTTCACCTGAAGGAAGCCCCGCACCCACGAGTCCGGGAGGTCGATCTTCACCTCCTTGTACGCCGCGTCCGTGCCCGTGCGCGTGGTGAAGCCGCTCGGGTCCACCTCGAAGCGCGTCTGCTTGTAGGAGCGGATCTTCTGGAACTCGTCGTACAGCGGCTCCGAGTAGTCGATGTTCGTCGTGCCGCAGGAGAAGTCACCGATGTTCTGGAACACCTCGTAGCTGGCGCCCAGCCGGCCGTAGGTGGACTCGTCCTGGCTGAAGCACTCGAAGAAGCACTCGTCCGGGTGGATGGTGATGACCGGGTCGTACACGAACCACAAGTCCCGGTGCTTCTCGTAGAGGAACCTGAAGTAGCGCGCACGCGCATCCCAGAAGGGCTGCATGCGCGCCGCGCTCCGCTTCTCCAGCTCGGTGAGCTCCTCGCGCAGGGCCTTGAGCCGGCTGGCCGTGGCCTGCCGCTGCGAGGCGATGGCCGCCAGGTCCGCCTCCTCCTGCTGCGCGGCCCAGACCTTGTAGGCCGTCTTGTCCTTCGGCTTGAAGCGCAGGTCCGACACCACCACGTCATGGAGCGCGGAGATGGCCTCGCGGAAGGCCACGTTCTGGCGCAGCTCCCCGGTGAAGAAGGTGGGCTCGCGCTTGAGGTCCGGCGCGAAGGACAGCTGGGTCCGGTCCCCCTGGTGCTGCACCGCGGTGTTGCCCGCGTAGGAATACTCAAACTGCACGGCGGACCTCCACCGGACGGATGTGGAAGGGCATGGGGACGGACGGCTGCGCCTTCGCGATGGACAGCATCGCCTCCAGCGCCGCGGCGCGATGCTCTATAGCAATGGTGGCTGACATCCGGTGCAGCACCTCCATGGCCATGCGGCCACCGGCCTCGGTGCCCTGGCCCTCGCGCCGGAGGAAGCCCAGCACCCGCTGGCGCGCCACACGGCCCCGGTTCACCTGGCTCAACACCCGGATGAAGTACGGCACCAGCTTCTCCACCAGGGCCGGCTTGCCGCTGGCGAAGCGCTCCAGGTAGTTGGTGGCGAAGAGCTGCACCGCGGGCGCG
Source organism: Archangium lipolyticum (assembly GCF_024623785.1). Lineage (NCBI taxonomy): Bacteria > Pseudomonadati > Myxococcota > Myxococcia > Myxococcales > Archangiaceae > Archangium > Archangium lipolyticum. The sequence continues at coordinate 98,487 of NZ_JANKBZ010000019.1, read as the reverse complement.
GGGTGCTCGGACAGGCGCAGGAGCAGCACCGGCCCGTCCTCCTCGCGGAAGGAGCGCGTGAGCATGTCCCGCCCGAAGGCCTGCACGTCCTTGCGCACGCTGTCCGCGATGGAGACGAGCACCTCCAGGGAGTAGTCCTCCGGAGCGAAGCGCTCGCGGAAGTAGCGGAAGCCGAAGGTCCGCGCGTCGTCCCAGCGCGAGTCCAACAGGCCCACCGCCGTGGACAGCTCCGCGCGCACCTCGGGGACATGGGCCTCCAGCCAGCACCAGGCCCACTCGCGCACCGCCAGCACGTCATGCCCGGCGAGCTTCACCGCGCGCGGCACGTCCACCGTCAGCTCCGCGCTCCGGCGCTCGAGCAGCGCTCCACCCAACCCCTGCGCCGCGGCGTCCTCGGACTCGAGCAGCCGCCACACCGTCTCCGCTGGCAACAGGGCCAGCGCCGGGGCCAGCTCTCCAGAGAGCACCTCGGCCACGTGGGCCGGCACGCCCTCGGGCAGACGGCGGCGCAGCAGCGCGGCTAGCAACACCTCCACCACCCGTGCCCCGGCGGCGGGACTCGCCGCGAGCAGTCGCCCCAGCAGCGGGCGCACCGCGGCGCGCACGTCCGGCTCGTGGCTGGTGGCCAGGCGCGTGAGGAGCGTCTCCTGGGCGAGCAGCGCGGGCTCGGACTCGGAGAGCAGCGCGAGCAGCCGCAGGCCGAGGGCCCGCAGCGGCGCATGCCCCGCCTGGAGCAGCAGGTGGAGCAGCTCGTCCGGCACGGGCTCGGTGCGCGGGTCGCGGCGCAGCAGCAGCTCGCCACCAAGCTCCTGCACCTCGGGCACCGCGTGGGAGAGCAGGTCGCGCACCACCTCCAGCCCCACCACGCGGGAGCCGGGCCCCAGCGCGGCGAGCACCACGCGGCCCACGTCCACGGCCAGTGGCCCGTCCTCCTTCTTCATGGCCAGCAGCGCCGCCACCAGCCGGCCCACGAGCGCCTGCACCACCTGCGCGGAGAGCACCGAGCCACGCACGAGGTTGGCCGCATAGGCGCGGGTGTCCGCGTGCGGCGCGGTGGCCAGCCCCGCGAGGAAGCCGCTGTCGCTGGCGAGCGCGTGGCGCACCTCGTCCATCCAGCGGAAGGCCTGCTGGCGCGCGGGCACGTACGAGGCCCGCGCCACCGCGAGCAGCAGCTCCCGGGGCTCGCGCTTCGCGTCCAGCCGCTGCGAGGCCAGCTCGAAGCCGAGCCGCGCGGTGGGCTCGTAGGGACGCTCCAGCAGCATGGCCAGCGCGTCCACGTCGAGCCGGGCGAGGAAGTCCGGGCAGGCGCGCAGCGCGCGGGCGGCGAACGTGTGCACCGGGGCGCACCGGCTCTCGTCCAGCAGGTGCAGGAGTCCCTCCGGGGTGCGCTCCCACAACCGGGGGAAGGACTCCTCGCGAACATCCGGTGCCGCCGCTCCGGGCCGGTACGCTCCCTTGCAGTGGAAGGCGAGCTTGTTCTTCACCGGCTCGTAGCGTGGGCTCTCGCCATACAGGAGGTGATTGAAGGCCCAGTAGTACGCCCAGGCATCCCAGTGCTGCTGGTACTGGCCCCAGCCCGTGGAGCCAGGGACGACCGCGTCCGCGTCGCTGAAGGCGAGCAGCACGCCCACCGCCATCTTCACGAAGTCCGGGCTCTCCAGCTCGCCCAGGCGGCGCAGCGTGCGCCACACGCGGCGTCGCAGGTAGATGCGCGTGTCCCGGGTGAAGGCTCGCGGCCATACGCCCCGGAGCGGGAACTCCTTCTCGTAGCGCCAGGCGATGAGGCCGAACACCTCGCCGTCGTACCGGTACTCGGCCGCCTTGAAGAGGTGGCGCAGCACGCGCACCGATTCCAAGGAGAAGGGCAGCGTGCGCAGCACGCGCAGGAGCGCGGGCCGCACCGTCTCCGAGTCCACCAGGTAGAGGGGCTCGAGGACATTGCACGCGTCCACACGCCCGGAGGCGAGGTGCGCGTCGAGCGCCTTGCCGAAGGCTTCCGCGTCCCCACCCCGGGCCGGCTCCCTCAACGCGGGCGGCAGCTTCTCGAGCACGTCCTGGCGGAAGTCGGCGCGGGTGGCCTCGTCGGAGAGCTGAAGCAGCGCCTCGGTGGCCATGCGGCGCACCATGGCCGGCGTGGAGGCATCCCCATAGAGCTTCCCGAGCGCGGACACCGAGGCCTGCGAGCCTACCCGCCCCAGGGCGGCGGCGATGCAGTAGGCGCGCAAGGGCTTCGCCCTTTCCAACAAGGGCAACAGCAGGGGCTCGGCGGCGCGCAGGCGCAGCTCGCCCACGCGCCAGATGACGCGCTCCAGGTCGCGAGGCTGGGCACGCACGTCGGCACGGCGGAACCACTGCCGGGCACTGGCCTCCTGCTGGAGCTGTTGCAGGAGGACGTTCTCGCGAGGCGACAGTCCGGCCGGGGCCTCCGCCTTTGGAGGAGGCGGCGCGGGCGCACGAGGGGCGGGCGGAGACACCGGGGTACCGGGCGCGCCGCCGCGCACGTAGCCCGAGTCCAGCTTGGACTGGACGAGCTTGTCGAAGACGCGCTTCGCCTCGGCCTGGGGCACGGGCACGGACGTCTTCGAGCCGTCCTTCAGCGAGGTGCCCCGCCGCCCGTAGCGGAAGTTCACCACGCACTGGCCCGGGGAGACCTCCAGCAGGTCCACCTCGTACACCTTGTCGCTCTTGCCCTCCTGGAAGACCAGCACCACCTGCTCGAGCAGTTTCACGTCAGCCCACCAGCCTGCGGATGTCGCCATGGGCGCGGTAGAAGCCACCGCGCGCGGACTCGTGCACGCCCTCCACCACGTAGCGGCTGCCCGCCTGGCGGATGTCCTTGGGGAACTGCACGTGCCAGTCGGAGTGATACCCGGGGGACACCACGCGCACGCGCAACTGCGCGCCGTCCTGGTAGCACTCCACGATGACACCCTTGCCCACCTCGCGCGTCGTCTCCACGGTGCCGGCGGGGACGGCGGCCACGGGCTTGGGCGCCTGGATGTCGCGGGCCTTGGGCAGCGCGCCGGACTGCGCGGCCTGGATGGCCTTCTCGCTCGCGTCGATGCAGGCCATCACGCCCTCGGTGGTGACGAGGTAGAGCCGATTGTCGAAGAACTGCATGGAGAAGGCCGAGCCGCACCCCGTGGCCAGCTTCCAGAGCCGCTCGCCCTTGTCGTTGAAGCAGTAGACGCTGGACATGTTGTCGCCAGCGAAGACGTACCGGCCGTCATCCACCGCCGCGCAGGAGAACACCGCCGCGTCGCACTGCATGACGGGCCCCGCGTCCCCCTTCTTGGTGAAGCGGTGCACGAAGCCCAGGTTGGTGCACGCGTAGAGCGAGGACTCCTCCTGCCAGCCGAACAGGACGTTGCCCTGGGTGGGGCGGTGCCAGATTTCGCGGCCGTCCTCCCAGTCGTACATGGTCAGGCCGCGCCCATGGCCGTGGTACATGCCCAGCTCGTCGCAGCGCACCATCCACCCATGGGTGCCGACGCTCTGCTTCACCCACTGGGACTCGTCCTCGTGGTTGATGGCGGTGAGCTTGCCGCCCGCGTCGGACACGCCGAGGACGCCGTCCTTGATGTCCAGCCAGAAGATGTCCACGTCGTCCGAGATGGCGTAGGCCACGCGCGGCACCTTGCCACCGAGGTCATAGACGCGGCCGTCGTCGCACCCGGCGTAGAGCCAGCGGTCATCGGCGACGATGCACTTCACGCCATCCGCGAGGCGGAACTGGGACAGCGTGCGACCGTCGTGGTCCACCGAGTAGATGGAGCCGCTCTCGTTGCCCACCCAGCAGCGCGAATCGTCCACGAAGATGCCGAAGGCGCGGTCCCCGGAGTTGAACTTCCAGAGCAGTGGGGCCTGCGTCGCGGTGGAGCGGCCGCTGGTCATCTCCCGGCGGGTGACGGTGCGCTTCTGACGTGCGCCCATGACGGCGGGGGCGTAGCCCTTGCGGACCTTCTCGCCAATCTTCTTCCGCGCCTCGGCGAGCGCCTTCTCGGGAGTCGGGAATTGGGAAACCTGCGTCTGGCCCTTGTCGCCGATGCGGCCGTAGCGAACGGTGAGGGTGGTGCCCTCCAGCTTCACCTCGTAGAACTTGTGCGAGCCGCCCCCCTCCTCCGACAGCTCCAGGTACGTCCGTTCCTCGGCCATTCTCAGGTCTCCCCACCGGCGCAGTACGCACAGAGTAGTCCGGGGGACTGACAACACGAAAGGGGTGGACCCGACACCGGGAGCAGCGAACCGTGGTCGCGCCCCTCGGAATCGCCTACCTTGCGCCGCCTATATGAGTGGGAACACGCAGATGAAGGAGTTCCAGGGGCAGCAGCAGGTCACGCTCGCGCCAGACGCGCACCTCCTCCAGCCCCTCCTGGAGCACGCACGCACCAACCCGACGAAGCCGCTGTTCTCGCACCGTGCCGGCGACAGGTTCGAGTCCCTCACCGCCGCGGACATCGTCCGCACCGTGCGCCGGCTCGCCCGGGGGTTGATCTCCCTCGGGGTCGAACCGGGCCAGCGCATCGCCCTGATGTCCAAGACGCGCGTCGAGTGGGTGCTGCTCGACTACGCCATCCTGGCCGCCGGGGCCACCACGGTGCCCATCTACGAGACCTCCTCCGCCGACCAGGTGGAGTGGATCCTCAAGGACAGCGAGGCGGTGGCAGCCTTCTTCGAGACCGACCACCTGCACGCGCTCTACCGCCAGTCCGCGGACCGGCTCCCGGCCTGCCGCCACACCTTCGTCATCGACCAGGCGGCGTTGGAGCACCTCCAGCAGCGCGGGGACACGGTCGACGAGGCCCGCCTGGACGAGCGGCTGTCGCAGTTGCGGACCGACCATCTGGCCACCCTCATCTACACCTCGGGCACCACGGGGCGGCCCCGGGGCTGCGAGCTCTCTCACGGCAACATCCGGGTGAATGCCCTGCAGGTGATGGCCCACACGGGCAGCGTCCTCACCGCCGAGGACCGGGCGTTCCTGTTCCTGCCGCTCGCCCACGCGCTGGCGAAGATCCTCTTCCTCGCGGCGGTGGAGAAGGGCAACCTCGTGGCGTTCGCCACCAGCCCCGGCAAGCTGACCGAGGAGCTGGCGATGGTGCGGCCCACCTGGTTCGGCACGGTGCCGCGCGTGCTGGAGAAGGTGTTCCAGACGGCGCAGCAGAAGGCCGAGCAGGCGGGGCGCGGCCGGGTGTTCGACATGGCCCAGAAGGTGGCCATCCAATACTCGCGCGAGCGGTCCGCGGGCAGGGCCGCCCTGACGACCCGGCTGCAACACGCGCTGTTCGATCGGCTCGTGTACCGCAAGCTCCGCGAGGTGCTCGGCGGACAGGTGCGCTTCATCGTGTCGGGTGGAGGGCCGCTGCCGGAGTGGTTGAACCACTTCTACAACGGCCTGGGCGTGAAGGCGTTCGAGGGCTACGGCATGACCGAGACGAGCCCGGTGCTGACCATCAACGCCGCCGACGCCAACCGCATCGGAACGGTGGGCCAGCCGCTGCCCGGCACCACGGTGCGCATCGCGGATGACGGGGAGATCCTCGTGAAGGGGCCGCAGGTCTTCAAGGGCTACTGGAACAACGCCGAGGCCACGCAGCGCGCGCTCACCCCGGACGGCTGGTTGCAGACGGGAGACCTCGGGAGCCTGGACGAGCAGGGCTACCTGCGCATCACCGGCCGCAAGAAGGAGATCCTCGTCACCGCCGCCGGCAAGAACGTGGCGCCGGGGCCGCTGGAGGACCGCCTCCGCGAGCACCCGCTGGTCAGTCAGGCCATGGTGGTGGGCGAGGGCAAGCCCTTCGTCGCGGCGCTCATCACCATCGACACCGGCGCCTTCAACAACTGGGCCCGGAAGAATGGCAAGGCCGGGCAGCCGCTGGAGTCACTGGTGGAGGACGCCGCGCTGCGCGCGGAGGTGAACCAGGCGGTCGAGGCCGCCAACCGCACGGTGTCGCGCGCGGAGTCCATCCGCAAGTTCGTCATCCTCCCCCACGACTTCACCATCGAGCGCAACGAGCTGACGCCCTCGCTCAAGGTGAAGCGCCACATCGTCAGCAACCACTACGCGCAGCTCATCGAGCACCTGTACGCGCGTGGGGGCGGTGACTGAGGTCGCGCTCAGGCGATGATGCCCGGGATGCCCGGCGGCTGTTTGTACGGGTCGGGCGCCTCGTGGATGCCGGGCGGGCGGATCTCCGGCTCGGTCTCGCGGCCCGGCTCCTGTAGCGGTGGGTCGTGCCGGGGCGGCTCTATCTCCGGCGGCTGGCGCGTCGGCGGTTCGATCTCTGGCGCGTGCCTCCGGGGCGGATCCACCTCCGGCGGACGTTGGGGCTCCGGCTCGCGCTGCGGCGACTCGCGCGGCTCCGGCTCCTTCATCGGTGCTCCAGGTCTCGTGGGCGGCTGAACGGGCATGAGTCCCCCTCCTTCGTTCTCAAGCTGCTCATTCAGGTGGGTTCGGGTACGAGGCAGCCAGGGAAGGAAGCCCTCGTCCGCCTGCTGTCGGGCGTGCCGCCCGCCCCCAGGTTGGGAGTCACTGGACTTCCATGGAGGGCAGGGAAATGAGCGCTACCTGGTGGATGGTGGGGGGAATGGGGTTGGGCGCGGGACTGATGTACTGGGCGGACCCTCGCAGCGGCCGGCGCCGCCGAGCCGTGGCTCACGACAAGACCCTTCATGCCGTGCACGAGGCCGGGGACGCGGCGGGCGTGGTGGTCCGCGACATGGCCCACCGCTCGCGCGGCTACTTCTTCGAGTTCCTGAGCCGGGTGCGCTCCGAGGAGGTGGATGACAGGACACTCGAGGCCCGTATCCGCTCGGCGCTCGGCCGCGTGTGCTCACACCCGCATGCCATCCAGGTGGGCGTCACGCAGGGCCGGGTGCGGCTCGACGGCGTCATCCTCAAGAACGAGCACCCGCGGGTCATCTCCCGCATCGCGCGGGTCCGCGGTCTCCAGGGTCTGGTGGACAACCTGGAGGTGCACAAGCAGCCCGGCGGCCACCCAGCCTTGCAAAGCGGTTCCCAGAGGCCGGGAGAGCGTCCCGAGTTCCTCCAACACAACTGGTCGCCCGCGGCGCGCTTCGTGGCGGGGCTCGGGGGTGCCGGACTGATCACCTGGGGGCTCTCGCGACGTGGCATCCCGGGCATGGGCTCGGCCATCCTCGGAGGGCTGATCACCCTGCGCGGCATCACCAACATCGAGCTCAAGCGCATCATCGGCATCGGCGGCGGACGTCTGGCCATCGAGCTGCACAAGGACATCACCGTCCACGCACCGGTGGAGGAGGTGTTCGCCTTCTGGCGGGCGATGGAGAACTTCCCGCGCTTCATGACCCACGTGGAGGAGCTGCGCACCAGCGGTGAAGACCGCTCGCACTGGCGGGTGCGGGGCCCGGCCGGGGTCGTGTTCGAGTGGGACGCCCTCATCACCCGGCTCATTCCCAACCAGGTGCTCGCCTGGAAGAGCGTGGAGGGCTCCTCGGTGGAGCACGCTGGCATCATCCACTTCGAGCCGGTCCAGGATGGCCGTGCCACGCGGCTGGACATCCGCATGTCCTACAACCCACCCGCGGGCGCGCTGGGCCACGCCTTCGCCCTGCTGCTCGGCGCCAATCCCAAGCGGCAGATGGATGACGACCTGATGCGCTTCAAGTCGCTCATCGAGACGGGCAAGGCCACGGGGCGGGAGACCGTCTCACGCGACCAGCTGTCCATCCCGACACCGGAGCGGACCGGGCCCCGGCCGGTGCACTGACGCTGCGACATCCGGTGTAGGGAGACGACAGCGTGAGTTGATCCGACATAGGGGCGGGGTACTCGCCTCGTTCACGGGCGCTGACCTATGCTGGCAGGCCCGTGAAGGAATCACCCCCCAGCCCCCCCGCGTCCCTGGATCCTGCCTTCACCGAGCTCCGGGAAGCCTACGAGTCCGGCAATCTGATCATCTTCGCGGGCGCGGGGATCTCCGCCGCCGCCGGCCTGCCCGGTTGGAAGCGGCTGGTGGAGCTGCTCTCGGAGCGTGCCCGGGCTCGCAAGGCCGATACGGCGGCGCTCCAGGAGATCGCCGAGCTAACCGCCGCGCGCCAGTACATCGACGCGCTCTCGGCGCTCAAGGACTGCCTCGGCGCCTCCGAGTTCGGCACCGTCATCGAGCGGCACCTCGACGACAAGCTCACCGAAGAGCCGGAGGTGACCCGGGCCATCGCGGCGCTCGCGCCCCGCCTGCGCGCCGTCCTCACCACCAACATCGACCACCTGCTCGAGCGCGCCTTCGCCGGCCGCTGGCCCACGCTGCCTCGCGCCACGGGCGACATCGCCCAGCGCAGGGAATTCATCCTCAAGCTGCACGGTACCCTGCTCGACCGCTCCAGCTGGGTCTTCACCCGCGAGGACTACGACCGCGCCATCTTCGCCGACCCGAACCTGCACGGCGCCTTCACCGCCCTCTTCCACGCCGTGCCCCTCCTCTTCGTGGGCTACGGCCTGACCGATGACGACTTCGACCTGCACCTGGGCCGGATCCGCGCCTTCGCCGGAGCGCAGCCTCCCCGCCACTTCGCGCTCGTCCCCGCCGACTCCGTGACGCCTCACCGGCGCAAGCGGCTGGAGTCCTCCGGCGTGCGCCTCCTCCCCTACGACAACCCCGACGGGCGGCACACCGCCGTGGTGGACATGCTGCGGCAACTGGCCCTCCCACCTGCGGCACGTGGACCAGGCGTTTCCGGTTCCACCCGGCCCCTCACGCTCACCGAGGCACTCGGTATCATCGAGGCGGAGGGTTTCACTGCATCGACCGAGCTTCCTCGCGAGTCCATTCACGCCCGTTTGACTGGGGGGCCGCTGCTTATACTCCGGCTCCTGCGTTGCATGGACGTTCCCGGCACCACCGTCTGGTTGGGGCAACGAGCCGAAAAGGGAGAGGAACTTCGCGTTGTCCTCGGCACCGTTCTTTCGCTACCCAGCGAAGGAGGCTTCGCTCTCAGCTTCCACGAGGATGTGCTGCTCTCCTCCTCTCGCGCTCTGCTCATCGGATTGGCCAGCAAGCTCAGCGCCTACGGCGGCTCCGTTCGTGTGTATGGCCAGAAGACTCCGGATTCTCCGCTCATCCATGGCGTGGAGATCCTGGGACTACGTGAGACGCTGGTGCCGCTGGTGCGTGACCCACTCCGCGCACACGCGCAACAGTGCCTCACCGCGTGGAGCGAGGTAGACGAGCACCGCTTCGTGGCGACTCGTGCCCGGCTCCGGGAGACGGGCAAAGTGCTCCCGGTGCCAGAAGCCATCACTCAAGCACTGGACAAACACGGGCGTGTCCTCATCCTGGGGGACTTCGGAACAGGCAAGTCCACGCATCTCAAACGCCAGGCCGCCCTGATGGCCAAGGCGTTCTTGGAGGAGCCCCTGCAGGCTCCGGCGCCCCTGCTCCTGCCGTTGGTGGGGATGCCCCTGGGGCTGGACGCCCTCGTGACGAAGCACGTCCCGGGACTGTCGGGGGAAGCATTCCGGCTGGCCGCCGACCTGAACTTGATAGTCCCCCTTTTCGACGGGCTGGATGAGATGCAACTCGCCCCCCATCAGCTCGAGGGGGCCATCGGGACCTTGCTGGGAGCGTTCTCCGGAGGGTACGCGCGCGCGGTGCTCACCTCCCGCAAGACTCTCTTCCCCGACCCCGCCCGAGTCATGGCGGAGAAGCCAGGCGGCCCGTCTTCCTGGGCGGTCGTCGAGTTGGAGGACCTGGACCGCTCCGAGGTCATCGAGTTCGTGGGACGGCGGACCCCCTCGGTCGAGGAGAGGGCTCGCGTGATGGAGAGCATCCGGAGCACCCACGACCTGACGAGCCTCTCCAAGCGCCCGGTGCTGCTCGACCTCATCGTGAAGAGCCAGGAGCGGCTGTCGAGCCGGGAGATGAGCGCGGCGAAGCTCTACGAGCTGGCCGCGGAGGACTGGCTGGGGAGCCGGGAAGAACGTCTCGTCATCCACGAGTACCGGCTGGCCTTCGCGCGCAGCTTGGCACGAAAGCTCTTCGACTCCGGGGCGGCGAGCACCACGCGCAACGAGGTGGCGCGAATCGTGCTCGAGGAGATGCGTGGCGAGCGGTTTGCGTCCATCGACGAGGCCGAGCTCGAGGTCCGCACGGCCGTGTTCCTCGCCCATGACGAGCAGGAGGGACGTTTCCGATTCGCGCACAGATCCTTCCTCGAGTACTTCCTGGCGGCCGACATCTCCGCGCGGCTCGATGAGGGGCGGGAGGACGCCCTCGCGCTGCCACGGCTGACGCCGGAAGTCGTGGCGTTCCTGGCGGGAATGGAGGGATGGGAGCGGAGAAAGGCACTGCTGCGCCTGTTGCTCACCACGAGGTATCAGCCACGCGTCAGCGAGAACGCGCTGCTGGCGCTCTACCTCGCTGCCCGGGAGCGCGAAGGCGAGGGGGAGTCCCTGGAACGGGCACTCGAGAGCGAGCTTCCAGCTGGCATCCGTCTGGAGGGAGCGCGGCTCGCGGATGTCGATCTGCCCTGGATTTCCCTGCCGGGAGCGGTGCTCTCGGGAGCGGTGCTCTCGGGAGCCAGGCTGGCCTGGGCTGATCTCCGCGGAGCCCGGCTCGACCGCGCCAGGGCCGACCACGTCATTCTCGATGGAGCCGTGCTGGATGATGCGAGCCTCGTGGAGGCGGACCTCTTCCGGGCCTCGATGGTGGATGCGTCCATCGAGCACGTGAAGTGGGGTGCCGCGAACCGCGAGGGATTGATCGACCTCCACGTAGAGCCCGCACGGAGCGGGGCGAGAGGAGGAGATGTATCGCCACCCCGTGCCGTCCTTCACACCAGGGGCGGTGCCGTTGCCCATCTGGCCTGGTCCCCGGATCGCAGGCGTCTGGCCTCTGGTGCTTCTGATGGAACGGTGCGGGTGTGGGATGCGCGCAGCGGTGAGCTGCTCCACCGATTGGAGGGACACTCGGATCGGGTCAGGACGGTGGCGTATGCGCCAGATGGCTCTCGGCTGGCCTCGGGCTCGAACGATGGAACGGTGCGGGTGTGGGACGCGCGCAGCGGTGAGCTGCTCCATCGGCTGGAAGGGCACTCGGACCTGGTGAGGACCGTGGCGTATGCACCGGACGGCACGAGTCTGGCCTCGGGTTCGAACGATGAAACGGTGCGGGTGTGGGACGCGCGCAGCGGTGAGTTGCTCCACCAGCTGGAAGGACATGAAGGCCGTGTGTGGACCGTGGCGTATGCGCCGGACAGCTCGCGTCTGGCGTCAGGCTCGAACGATGGAACGATTCGGGTATGGGATGCGCGCAGCGGTGAGTTGCTCCACCAGCTGGAAGGACACGAGGGCTGTGTGTGGGCGATGGCGTATGCGCCAGACGGCTCTCGGCTGGCCTCGGGCGCGGACGACGGAACGGTGCGGGTGTGGGACGCGCGCACGGGGACGCTGCTCCACCAACTGGGCGAACGCGCGGGAGCTGTATGGACGGTGGCGTATGCGCCGGACAGCTCGCGGCTGGCCTCGGGCTCGAACGATGGAACGATACGGGTGTGGGACACACACAGTGGGGAACTGCTCCACTGGCTGGAGGGGCCCGAAGTCGGTGTATGGAAGGTGGCCTATGCGCCGGATGGCTCGCGACTGGCTTCGGGCGCTGAGGATGGAACGGTGCGGGTGTGGGACGCACGTAATGGGGAACTGCTCCACCGCCTGGAGGGACACTCGAACTGGGTCATCACGGTGGCGTATGCGCCGGACAGCTCGCGGCTGGCTTCGGGCGCGGACGATGGAAGGGTGCGGGTGTGGGACGCGCACAGCGGGGAGCTTCTTCACCGCCTGGAGGGACACGAGGGCCACGTGTGGACGGTGGCGTATGCGCCGGACGGCTCCCGGCTGGCCTCGGGCGTGGACGATGGATCGGTGCGGGTATGGGATGCGCGCAGCGGGGAGTTGCTCCACCGGCTGGAGGGGCACGAGGGCGCCGTGGAGACAGTGGAGTATGCGCCGGACGGCTCTCGGCTGGTCTCGGGTGCGGATGACGGAACGGTGCGGGTGTGGGACGCGCGCAACGGGAAGCTGCTCCACCGCCTGGAGGGACAAAAGGGCCGTGTCTTGATGGTGACGTATGCGCCGGACGGCTCTCGGCTGGCCTCGGGCGCGGACGATGGAACCGTGTGGGTATGGGACGCGCGCAACGGGAAGCTGCTCCACCGCCTGGAGGGACCCGAGGGCAGTGTGTGGACGGTGGCGTATGCGCCGGACGGCTCTCGGCTGGCCTCGGGCTCGAACGATGGAGCGGTGTGGGTGTGGGACGCGCGCAGCGGGGAGCTGCTCCACCGCCTGGAGGGACACAGGGACGGTGTGTGGACGGTGGCATATGCGCCAGACGGCTCTCGGCTGGCCTCGGGCGCCGCCGATGGAACGATACGCGTATGGGACGCGCGCACGGGGAAACTGCGCCACCAGCTCGGGCACCAGGGCGGTGTGTGGATGGTGGTGTATGCGCCGGACGGCTCGCGGATGGCTTCGGGCGCGGAGGGTGGAACGGTGCGGGTGTGGGACGCGCGCACGGGGGAGCTGCTCCATCAGCTGGAGGGGCACAAGGGCCGTGTCCTGACGGTGGCGTATGCGCCGGATGGTTCGCGGCTGGTCTCGGGCGCGGACGATGGAACGGTGCGGGTATGGGATGCGCACACGGGGGAGCTGCTCCGCCGGCTGGAGGGACACGTGGGTCATGTGTGGACGTTGGCCCATGCGCCGGATGGCTCGCGGCTGGCCTCGGGCGCGGACGATGGAACGGTGCGAGTGTGGTCCACCCACCCGGAAATCCAGAACACCGTCCTGGCGAGCACTCGGGAGGACTGGGTCGCGCTCGTCGACGGCACGCCCTTCTTCGTGGGCGAAGGCAACCTCTCCCGCCTGCTCCACTATGTCTCGGGCCCTCGAGCCATGTCCGCCGCGCTCTGGCGGCCCCTCTTCCAGCGCCCGGAGCTCGTACGCGAGGCACTCGCGGGCAAGCCTGTCGACATGAAGGCACTGGGGCTCGACAGCTACGAGGCCTGTGACTCCGCCCTCCTCACCGAGCGCAAGCGCCAGGGCCTCGTCCGCCGCCGGAGTCTGCGGGGTGGATTCCAGCCCGCTACGTCTCCTCCCCAGCCCGCGCCCTCCTTCTCCCTGCCTCTCTCCTCCCTGACCCTCGGGCTGCTCAGGGGAGGACAGCGGCCACCCCTCTCCCTTTTCCTGGAAGGGACCGGGCTTTCCCAGGGAGTGGAGCTCTCCGCCGTCCTCCACCTGGGTTCCCAGCGTCTCCCGGCCACACGCGTGGCTCTCGAGCGGAAGGGGGACGCAGCCCATACCGCCACCGTCCAGCTCCAATTCGAGGTCCCCGGTCCCGGGGAGGGGCTGCTTGCCCTCACCTCCCATCTCCAGAGCGGCCACGAGTACACCGAGACGCTCACGGTCTCCTTCGTTCCCGAGAACCCCTACATCGTGGGTCCTCCCATCGATCACCCGAGGGACTTCTACGGACGCGAGGAGGACCTCTCCCGCATCCTCCGCGATCTCGAGCAGGGGTACGTCGCGCTCATCGGCGACATGCGGATCGGCAAGAGCTCGCTCTTGAATCAGCTCGAGCACCGCCTGAGTGGGAGCTGCCAGGTCGTCTCCCTGCAGCGCCATATGTCCAACTTGGAGGCGCTGCCCACCCGGCTGGCCGGGCTCATCGCTCCCGGCGAGCGTCTGGAGGGCGAGCCCTATGACGTGCTCGACCGGGCCATCACCTCCCGCCTGACGGAGCTGACCCGGGCCCGAGGCCCCGGAGCGCGCTTCACCCTGCTCATCGACGAGGCCCAGCTCCTCACCCGCTCCGACTCCGTGCGGCACGAGCTGCGCAACCTCTTCCAGTCGCGTCGGCGCGATGGGCTGCGCGTCCTGGTGGCCGGCCCACCGCACGCCATGCGCGAGCTGGCCCATGATCCCACCGGCTCGCCCTTCCTGAACATCTTCCTGCCGTACCGCCTCGGTCCCATGACCCGTGCCGAGCTCGTCCGTCTGGTGCGCACGCCGCTGGGCGATGAGTACACGGTGACGGACGAGGCGGTGGATCGGATCGCGGCGTTGTCGGGCGGACGGCCTCTCATCGCGCAGCTCCTCTGCCGTCATGCGCTCGAGGCCTGCCATGCGTCGCGGCGCTTCCGCATCGACGGAGCGGACATCGAGCAGGCCTTCGGCGAGAAGGCGTTCGATGACGTCATCGACATCTATGGCTATCCCGGGCGCTGGGAGGGCCTGCCCGAGCAGGTCCGTGAGGTGCTGCGCCGTCTGGCCGGACTGCCCGCCACGGAGCGCGAGGCGCTCGACGCCCCAACGCTCCGCCTGCTCGAAGCCCATGGGCTCGCGGACAAGGCGAAGAAGCGCCTCGACGTGGAGCCCACCTTCTTTCTGTGGATCCAGGAGTTTCTGTCATGAGCTGGTGCATCCATGGTCCCGTGGACAAGGACGAGGACTGCCGGGATACAGCCGTCACCCAGCGAATCCTCCGCCTGTCGGAGCGCGGCGTGGTGGTGGTGGGTCCCAGCCGTATCGGCAAGACGAGCCTGCTTCACCGTGTCATCGAAAGCCTGGGGCCCCGGTTCGACAGCCCTCGCCCCATCCACCTGTCCAGCGAATCCAAAGACACCTTCGCCCGGATGGAGAAGGCCACGGGCTGGCTCGTGTTCGACGAGGCGCAGCACCTGCTGGATTGGAGCCCGAGGGCGCTCGGCGAGCTGCACCAACGGCTGAAGGATCGTCCGTTCGTCATGGCCGCCTGGCCCATCTTGATGAGGCCAGACGCGCCGGTCGAGCTGCAGCGGCTTCTCGAAGATGTGAGCATCGAGACACTCCATCCGCTGAGGCGCGAGGAAACGGCGCGGATGGTGCGGCGGGCCTGGAGTCATGCGCCCCTTGCCTGTGAGGACGACGTGGTGGAAGCCCTCCACCGCGCGACCGCCGGTTTCCCCAATCTGGTCGCGCGGCTCTGCCGCTTCCTCACGAGCACCGGCACCGAGGCACCATCCGCCCCCACCGATGGGGAGTTGGCGGGCTTCATCGACTCCGTCGAGGATTTCGATGACCCCTTCCAGGCCATCTACGCCTCACTCCCTCCACGAATGCAGCAATTGCTGGACGGCGCCCGGATCAGCACGGGGTCGAGCCTTGAGGCCCTCCGGCAGTACGGTCTCGTCGCTGGAAGTCCGGCCTCGTTCAACGGCTCGCTCTTCGGCCGCGTCTGGGGACCCGGGAGCACCTGGGAGCCGAGGGTCTCGCGGGCTGCTCCGGCGGTGGTGCGCCGCGCACCTTCCGGGCCGAAGCCCGCCCTCACGTGGCTGCATCTGTCCGATCTCCACTTCGGTGCCGGGGAGCAGCAGAGACAACAGAAGCACCGCTTCAACCAGGAAGTCGTCATCGGGGCCATCCGCCAGGACGTGGAGAAGAATCTCCCTTGGATACCGGACACCCTCTTCGTCACGGGGGACATCGCCTTCAGCGCGAAGCCCGAGCAGTACCAGCAGGCGGCTCAATGGCTGAAGAAGCTCGTCGAGGCTGCCGGCACCTCGACCGCAGCGCTCCGCGTGGTGCCCGGCAACCACGACGTCGATCGCTCCCTGGCCGGGGAGCCCGACGTCCAAGGCGCTCACGAGGCCATCCGCAGGAAGCCTGGAGCCATCGACGATCACCTCCACAGGGAGCGCAGCCGCAAGCTGCTGGGCGACAAGCTCGGGGCCTATGTCCGCTTCCTGGAGGAGCTCGTTCCCAACCACCCGCGAGGCGCGGACGACCTGCTGCTCGACTGGAGCGAGCAACATGACCCCACCACGGAGCTGCCCGGGCGGGTGTGGTTCGTCGGCCTGTGCTCGGTCTGGGTGAGCGACAAGGACGACGCCGAGAGGAAGCTCATCATCGGCGAGCGGCAGCTCCGCGCGCTCCAGGAGGTGAAGGAGGAGGATCTGCTGCTCCTGCTCACCCACCATCCACCGGGCTGGCTGCACCCGGATGCCGAGGATCTGCTCCTGGAGCGGATGATGGAGCGAGGTCCTCATCTGCATCTCTGCGGGCACGTCCACGTCGCCCGGGCCCGTGCGCTGCGAAGCCTCGGCATCTCCCGCGAGTCGGTCCGCCTCGTCGCGGGAGCGGGCCACGGTGAGTCCTCCGAACAGCATGGCTATGCATGGGGAGCCCTGCGCTGGAACCAGGGGCGCTGGGAGCTGGGCTGGGCGCCGCGCGTCTTCGTGCGTGGATGGGGCATGCGGCCGGATCTCAACCGTTACAATCTGGACGACGAGGGCTTCGCCTGGACGCCTCTGGAGCTGAAGTGGGGAGAGCCGGGCTCGAGCCGGGCCAAGAAAGAGGTAGGGTGAACCCTGAGGGCAGGTGGGAGAACCTGACCCGACACGTCAGACCCAGGTGCTAGACCGGCTCCATGGAAACGGAGACGGGCGTTGGAGAATATCGGGGAGTCATGGAACACAAACCGGCCACCCATGCCGATCTGGAGGCACTCCCCGAGCATGTCGTGGGGGAGATCATCGCCGGAGAGCTCCATGTGAGCCCCCGGCCAGCATCGCCTCACACGGTGGCGGCTTCCGTGCTGGGCATGGAGCTGGGAGGACCGTTCCACCGGGGGCGCGGAGGCCCAGGAGGCTGGGTGCTCCTGGACGAGCCCGAGTTGCACCTGGGGCAGGACGTGCTGGTACCGGACCTGGCCGGCTGGCGCCGGGAGAGGATGCCCCGGCCGCCACGCACCGCGGCCTTCACACTCGCGCCAGACTGGGTCTGTGAGGTGCTCTCTCCTTCCACGGCCAGGTTGGATCGGGCGCTCAAGCTCCCCGTGTACACGCGCGAGGGCGTCCGGCACGTGTGGTTCCTGGACCCGGAGGTGCGCATGCTGGAAGTGTTCCGGCTGGAAGGGGCGCGCTACTCCCTGCTGGGCACGCACACCAGCACGGCACGGGTGCGTGCCGAGCCGTTCGAAGCGCTGGAGCTGGAGCTCGCCGCGCTCTGGGATGAGGCGTAGCGCGTAATACCCGGGACATGCGGCCGCGCTCGGGTTGTGCGAGATAGGGGGCAGCCCATGCCCACGCCCTCTTCCCGCTCCTCACTCCGCGCGCTCCTGCTGTCCTCCTCGCTCCTGCTCGCCTGTGCCCATGTCGGCGGCGGACAGACGACAGCCACCGGCGCCACCCCTCCCGCGAACGCCCGCCAGGTGCACGCGCGGGTGCTGGCCATCAATGACTTCCACGGGAACCTCGCGCCTCCCCAGGGCTCCTCGGGGGAGATCCGTACGGGGTCCACCAAGACGAAGGCGGGAGGCATCGGCTTCCTCGCCCGTCATCTGGCGGATCTGCGCGCCCGAGATCCACGGAACACCCTCGTGGTCTCCTCGGGAGATCTCATCGGCGCCAGTCCGCTCGTCTCCGCCCTCTTCCACGACGAGCCCACCATCGAGGCGATGAACCTCGCCGGGCTGCAGCTCAACGCCGTGGGCAACCATGAGTTCGACGAGGGCACCACCGAGCTCAAGCGCATGCAGATGGGTGGCTGCCACCCGGTGGACGGCTGCCAGGACGGCACGCCCTTCGAGGGCGCGCGCTTCCAGTTCCTCGCCGCCAACGTGGTCGACGAGAAGGGCGCCACCCTCTTCCCCCCCTACGCCGTGCGCGAGCTCGCGGGCGTGAAGGTGGCCTTCATCGGCATGACGCTCGAGGGCACGCCGGAGATCGTCGACGCCGCCGGCATCCGGGGCTTCCAGTTCCGGGACGAGGCCGACACGGTCAACGCGCTGGTGCCCGAGCTGAGGAAGCAGGGCATCCGGGCCATCGTGGTGCTCCTCCATGAGGGGGGTGTCCAGCAACCGGGCGGCTCGTACGACGGCTGCGAGGGCATCTCCGGCCCCATCGTGGACATCGTCCACCGCATGGACAAGGAGGTGGACGCCATCCTCAGCGCCCACACCCACCAGTCCTACAATTGCGTCATCGAAGGCAGGCGCGTCACCAGCGCGGCCCCCTACGGGCGGATCATCACGGACCTCGACCTGGTGCTGGACACGTCCACCGGAGACGTCGTGGAGACCACCGCGCGCAACGTCATCGTCACCCAGGACGTGGAAGGCGTCCCCGACGTGCAGGCGCTCGTCGACCGCTATGACCGGCTGGCCGCCCCCCTGCGAGACCGCGTCCTCGGCCGGGTGACCGCGCCGCTCCAGCAGCCCAACGCCAGGAAGTGGCCCTCGGGCGAATCCACCCTGGGCAACGCCCTCGCCGATGCGCAGCTCGCGGCGACGAAGAGCCTGGGCGCCCAGGTGGCCTTCATGAACCCGGGCGGCATCCGGGGGGACCTCGACGCGGGTGACGTCACCTATGGCGAGGCCTTCACCCTCCAGCCCTTCGGCAACTCCCTCGTGACGCTGACGCTCACCGGCGCCCAGCTCCACTCCCTGTTGGAGGCCCAGTGGGAGGGAAGCCACCCGCGCATCCTCCAACCCTCGCAGGGCTTCTCCTATACGTGGAAGGCCTCGGCCCCCGTGGGCCAGAAGGTGGACCCGGCCAGCATCCGACTCAATGGCATGCCCATCGAGCCGGCGGGCCGCTACCGCGTGACGGTGAGCAGCTTCCTCGCGGGCGGCGGAGATGGCTTCCGCGAGCTCGCCGAGGGCACCAACCGTCAGGGCGGCATGCTGGACGTGGACGCACTGGAGGCCTGGCTGAAGGCCTCCCCGCGCTCGCCACCGGAGACGAACCGCATCACCCGCGTGGAGTAGCCACCAGCAAACACTCCCGCCGGAGAGCGGGCGACACTTGTCACCCGCCGTACGGGCATCCCGGGGGCACCGTTGCCACACATACGGGCCATGCATTCCTCGCGTCTTGGATTCCTGGGTTGTGTCGTCCTGTGCGCGCTGGTGGCCGCCTGTACGCACCACGCGCCCCTCTCCCGCTCCAACTCCGAGCCGCCGCTGGCTCCCGGCGAGCACCAGCGCGTCCTCAACGGGGTGAGGCTCTACTACCGCATCGCCGGAAAGGACTCCGACGAGCGCGCGCCCGTGCTCTTCCTCCATGGAGGCCCCGGCTACAACAGCTACAGCTTCGCCCGGCTCATGGGCACCCGGCTCGAGAAGGGCCGGCGCATGGTGTACCTGGACCAGCGCGGCTGTGGCCGCTCCGAGCGCCCCTGGGACGGCCGCTACTCGCTGGAGGTGCTGGTGGAAGACGTGGAGGCGCTGCGCCAGGAGCTGGGCGTGGAGCGCTGGGTGCTGATGGGCCACTCCTTCGGCGCGACGCTCGCGCTGGAGTACGCGGCGCGCCATCCCCAGCACGTGGCGGGCATGGTGTACGTGAGTGGCTTCTCGGACGCGTCCAGCTCGTTCGCCACCTGGAAGCGCGAGCTCGAGCGCCTGCACCCCGGGCGGGTGGAAGCCGCGGCCTCTACCGGGGACACGTCGGACTACACGCGGGTGATGCGCGCGCTGCGCGGCCTGGACGCCCAGTCCTTCTTCCACCAGCTGCAGTTCCGCGACGCCATGTACCTCCAGATGCAGGAGGCCGTGGACACGGAGAGCGGCCTGCGCAACACGGGCGAGCTGTCACGGGCCCTCTTCTCCCAGGAGCTGCTCGGCTACCGCTTCACGGCCTTCGATCGCATCACCGCGCCGGTGCTCGTCGTCGGTGGCCGGTATGACAACTCCATCGGCCTGGAGAGCATCCAGGCCCTGGCGAAGGCCCTGCCCCGCGCCACCTTCCTCGAGTACGAGCAGAGCGGGCACTTCCCCTACCTGGAGGAAGCAGACCGCTTCGAGCGGGACGTGAGCCAGTTCCTGTCCACCCTGCCGTGAGGCGGCCCGCTCACGGCCCCGGCGTGGTACGACCCGCCGCGCCACCCACCTCGGTGGAGCCCACGACGCGGCGCTGGGCCTCGTCGAACTCGAGCTCCAGCAGCCGCCCCGAGCCCCGAGGCGCCAGGCCGAAGCGCACCCGCCAGTAATTGGGGCGCACCCTCACGGCCTCGGCGACGTCGGCGACCTCGTAGCCCGAGGAGGTGGCGTATTCCTGGCCGATGCGGATGACATCCCGGTAGCCCAGCTCCTGCTGCACGGTGTTGGGCGGCTCCGGGTACATGCGCCGCTCCTGGGTCGGGCCGGCACAGCCGACGCCCAGGAGGGTGGACGACAAGAAGAGAGCGAGTACGGGGCGTGAGCGGACCATGACCGTTCAAAGGTGAGCATGGTCCGTGCCACACGGGGCTCCCTCGGAGACTCGATGGGAGCCCGGGAGACCGGCCCGCAAGCATTGCGCTCGCGGAATACCGGGCCGCAGCGGTTGCGCTCGCGCCCGAGGGGCGGCTAGCCCTTGGTGGGCGTGGTGGCGGCCACCGGCAGCTGCTTGTTCACCACCTCGTCGATGATGCCGTACTGCCGGGCCTCCTCGGCGCTCATGAAGTAGTCGCGCTCGGTGTCCTTCTCGATGCGCTCGATGGAGTGGCCCGTGTGCTTCACGATGAGGCCGTTGATGTAGGAGCGCAGGCGCAGAATCTCCTTCGCCTGGATGTCGATGTCGGACGCCTGGCCCTGGGCCCCACCCAGCGGCTGGTGGATCATGATGCGCGCGTTGGGCAGCGCGTACCGCTTGCCCGAGGCCCCGGCGAGCAGGAGCAGCGCCCCCATCGAGGCCGCCTGCCCGATGCAGATGGTCGACACCGGACACTTGACGTACTGCATCGTGTCGTAGATGGCGAGACCGGCCGTCACCGAACCACCCGGCGAGTTGATGTAGAGGTTGATGCCCTTGTCCGGGTCCTCGGACTCGAGGAAGAGCAGCTGGGCGACGATGATGTTGGCCACTTCATCGGTCACCGGCGTGCCGAGCATGACGATCCGGTCCTTGAGGAGCCGGCTGTAGAGGTCATAGGCGCGCTCGCCTCGGTGGGTGGTCTCGATGACGAAGGGGATGTTCATGGCCTCCCAACACTAATGCGCCTTCCCGCCCCACGCCCGTGCGTTCTTCGCGGACCGTGCGCCAGACCACGGTCGGCCCTCCCGGAGCGTCCACGGGGTGCCTACGGCGCCGGGTCCCGGATGACCTCTGGGGTGTCCCCGGCAGGCTCCTCGCCCGCCCTCCTCCCGGACATGGCCCCCCCCATGGCCAGAGTCCCCCACCCCGCCCACCCTGTAGCTCTCGGAGGCCGCGCATGGGTCTGGTGGGAGAAGCCGTCGGTCGGGCAGTGGGGACGCTGTGGGGGCCATCGTTTCGCGCCATCTCGGAGCTGCGCCACGCCCGCTCCCTCCACGCCGAGGGCATCTGCCTGCAGGCCGATGTCGTCCCGGTGAGGACGGATCCGCCCTTCACGGACGTGGCCGAGCGCCTCGCGGGCCCGGCCTTCGTGCGGCTCTCCACCGCCATGTGGAGGGGCGGGCGCGAGTGGCCGGACATCCTCGGGGCATCGGTGCGCTTCCGGCAGGACGCGCGCATCACCGAGGAGGCCTCGCCCGGCGACCAGGACGTCCTCTTCGCCACCGTGCGCCACGTCTGGACGCTGGCCCCCGCCGCCTTCTCCACCCGCGTCCACGACTGGCTCTCGAACGACTATTACGGGCTCGCGCCCTTCACGGTGCGGAGGCTCGGGCGGGCGAAGCTGCGGCTCACCTCGCCGCGTGATGTGCCCCGGAGGCAGGGCTCGCGGGTGCAGCGCCTGCGCGAGGCCATGAGCGAGGGCCATGCCTTCCTCACCTTCGAGGTGTACCCCCTGGAGCACGGCCTGCCCCACACCTGGACGCCGCTGGCGGATCTCTTCCTGCGCGCCGAGGTGACGCTGAATCCCGCGCGCCTGCGCTTCGACCCCTTCCGCGACGGGCTCGGCATCACCCCTCGTGGCTTCCTGCATGCCCTGCGGCTCCCCGTGTACCGGCAGAGCCAGGAGGGCCGCACCGAGCACTGAGCACGACCCGGGCCGCGTCACTCCAGGAGGACGCCCGCGCGCCCGCGGAGCTCGAGTCCTTCACATCGTTCATGGTCGTCACCTTTCGCGGCCAGACCCTGCCGGGGTCGAGGCACGGCCGCAAGGCGATCCCTCTGTGCCCCACGTGCCAGAAGCCCTGCCGGTTCGTCCCATTGCCGGCCGGAGGCCAGTGCCCCACCCATCATGGACGTCCTTTCCGGGGAGCGTCATGCCGCTGAATCTCGTCGTCATCTACGGCTCGGTCCGCACCGGGCGGCAGGGAATCCGCGCCGCGCGCTTCGTCCACCGTGGCCTGGAGGCTCGCGGACACACCGTGACGTTCGTCGACGCCCTCGAGTACCGGCTGCCCCTGCTGGAGCGGCTGTACGTCGAGTATCCGCGAGGGAGCGCGCCGGAACCGCTGGAGCGGCTGGCGACGCTGTACCGCGCCGCCGACGCGTTCGTCCTCGTCGCGGGCGAGTACAACCATGGGATGCAGCCGGGGTTGAAGAACCTGCTGGACCACTTCTACGCGGAGTACCACTGGCGGCCGTCGGCCATCGTCTGCTACTCGGGCGGCGGGTTCGGCGGCGTGCGCGCGGCGATGCAGCTCCGCATGACGCTCTGCGAGCTGGGCATGCCGAGCATCCCGAGCCTGCTGCCAGTACCGAAGGTGCAGCAGGCGTTCGATGAGCAGGGTGTCCCCGCCGATCCGGCGTGGGAGAAGCGGTTCGACAAGTTCGCCAGCGAGTTGGAATGGTATGCCGAGGCACTGAAGGCACGGCGCCAGAACGGAGTGCCCCACACCCCATTGGCGTGAGCACTACACCGGCCCGCGGCCCCGCCCCATCACCTCCCAGCGGCCCGTCACCTGCCCACCACGCACCGCCCACAGCTCGTCCTGCAGGTTCACCGAGACACAGACGTGGTTGGGCACTACCCGCACCCGGTCGCCCACGCGCGGTCTCCACGAGGTGCGCGACAGGTCCAGCAGTCCATGCTCCTCGGAGAGGGAGTGCACCACCACCTCGGGCCGGTCCACCAGCGCGCCATAGCCGCCCACGGGTAGCTCCTCCTTCGCCAGGGCCTTGGAGCCCGCGTCGATGACGGCCTGCCCCGCCACCGAGGTGCTCACCACCGTGGCGAGCACCGAGTAGGCCACCTCCTCCCAGCCGCACGCGCCCATCCACGCGCTGGCGCGATCGAAGAAGGGGGTGATGCCCGGGCGGATCTCATTCATCCCCACCACCTCGTGCGAGCGCCAGAGGGTGGGCGTGGAGCCGCCGCTCACGATTCCGGGCTTCAGCCCCGCGGCGCCCAGCGCGTCCAGGAAGGCGCCGAGCCGCCTGGACACCTCCACGAGCGCCGGGCCCTGCTCGGCCAGCGGCATGCGGATGTGCCCCGGGTAGAACATCACGCCCTGGTACTCGACGCCCTGGAGCTCGGCGGCCTCGCGGGCCAGCGCCACGGCCTCCTCCGGCGTCTGCACGCCCACGCGGCGCATCCCCAGGTCCAGCTCCACCAGCACGCCCGTGGTGCGCCCCACCTCGCGAGCGGCCTCGGCCAGCCCCGCCAGCACCTCGCGCGAGTCCAGTCCCACCGAGAGCCGCACGCGCCGGGACAGCGCCATCAGCCGCTTCAGCTTGGACGCCCCCACGGGCGAGTAGGCCAGGAGCACGTCCTCGGCCACGGCGCCCATCACCTCGGCCTCGCGCGGCGTGGCCACCGTGACGCCGGCCGCTCCGGCCTCGAGCTGCCTCACCGCGAGCTCCGGCACCTTGTGCGTCTTCGTGTGCGGCCGCCACCTCAGCCCGTGCGTGCGCGTGTACGCCGCCGCCTTCTGGAGGTTGGCCTCCATGCGCTCCACGTCCACGAGCGCGGCCGGGGTCTCGATGCTGTCCAGGGAGAAAGGGCTCATTCGGGCCTGGGACGGTACCGCTGGCCTGTCCGGGGGGCTACAGGTTGCCGATCATCTTCTCCGGACGCACCCACTGGTCGAACTGCTCGGCGGTGAGCAGGCCCAGCTCCACCGCCGCCTCCTTGAGGGTCTTGCCCTCCTTGTGCGCCTTCTTGGCGATCTTCGCCGCGTTGTCGTAGCCGATGTGCGGGTTGAGCGCGGTGACGAGCATCAGCGAGCGCTCCAGGTTCTCCTTCAGCCGCCCCATGTTCGGCTCGATGCCCACCGCGCAGTGCAGCCGGAAGCTGCGCATGCCGTCCGCCAACAGCCGGCAGCTCTGCAGGAAGTTGTGGATGATCAGCGGCTTGAAGACGTTCAGCTCGAAGTTGCCGGACGCACCGCCCAGGGACAGGGCCACGTCGTTGCCCATCACCTGCGCGCACAGCATGGTGACGGCCTCGGACTGCGTGGGGTTCACCTTGCCCGGCATGATGGAGCTGCCCGGCTCGTTCTCGGGGATGGTGATTTCTCCGATGCCCGAGCGAGGCCCCGACGCCAGCCAGCGAATGTCGTTCGCAATCTTGAAGAGCACGGCGGCCAGTCCCTTGAGCGCCCCATGCGCCTGCACCAGTGCGTCATTGGCCGCGAGCGCCTCGAACTTGTTGGGCGCGGTGACGAAGGGGTGACCCGTGAGGCGTGAGAGCTCCTGCGCCACGCGCTCGGCGAAGCCCTTGGGCGCGTTGAGACCCGTGCCCACCGCGGTGCCCCCGAGCGCCAGCTCGGACAGGTGCGGCAGCACGAGCTCCAGGTGCCTGCGCGCGTGCTCCAACTGCGCCACGTAGCCGCTGAACTCCTGGCCCAGCGTCAGCGGCGTGGCGTCCTGCAGGTGCGTGCGGCCAATCTTCACGATGTCCCGGAACCGCTCCGACCGCTCCGCCAGCACGTCCCGCAGCGCCTGCAGCTCGGGCAGCACGTTGCGCACCACCGCCTCCGCCGCGGCCACGCTCATCGCCGTGGGGAAGACGTCGTTGGAGCTCTGCCCCTTGTTGACGTCGTCGTTGGGGTGCACCTTGCGCGCCTCACCGCGCTCGCCACCCATCAGCTCCGACGCCCGGTTGGCCAGCACCTCGTTGACGTTCATGTTCGTCTGCGTGCCGCTGCCCGTCTGCCAGACCAGCAGGGGGAACTCCTCGTCATGCTCGCCGCCGAGCACCTCGTTGGCGGCCTTCACGATGGCCTCCCCCTTGTCCCTGGGCAGCGTGCCGTTCTCCATGTTCGCGATGGCCGCGGCCTTCTTCACCAGCACCAGGGCGTGGATGAGGGCCAGCGGCATCCGCTCGCTGGAGATGGCGAAGTTCTGCCGGCTGCGCTGCGTCTGCGCTCCCCAGAGGCGCTCGGCCGGAACCTCGATGGGACCGAACGTGTCCTTCTCGATGCGAACGTCCTGCTTGCTCACGTGCTTGCCTCCTCGGCTGGGGGCGGTGCGATAACACGCGCCCCTCCGCCGCGCCCCTGTTGGCCCTCGCATCCGTCTTGCGGTGGCACCAGCCCCCGGACAGGATTCCGGAAGTGGACACTCCCAACGGCACCATCCGCGCACTGCTGCTCGCCCAGGAGCGGGGAACCCCCATGAAGCGCGTCCCCGAGGCCCAGGCCCTCGAGGGCCGCGGCTTCGTCGGCGACCGTCACGGGAAGAAGAAGCCCCACGGCAAGCGGCAGCTCCTGCTGCTCGACGAGGCCTCCCATGCCTCGCTGCGGCTCGGCGCGGGAGAGCTGAAGGAGAACGTGGTCATCTCCGGCCTCCCCCTGGAGTCCCTGCCACCCGGCCAGCGCCTGGCCCTGGGCTCCGAGGTGGTCGTCGAGCTGACCGAGCCCTGTGTGCCCTGCTCGAAGCTCGAGCGCATACGCCCCGGCCTCCTGAAGGAGTCCTGGGGCCAGCGCGGTCAGCTCGCCAGGGTGCTCCACGGAGGCACGGTGCGCGAGGGGGACGGTGTGCGCCTGCTCGACGTCAACCCGGATGCGCCTCGCCCCATCCGCCCCAGGCTGCCCTGAGTCAGCGCTTCCAAAGGCGCCCCAGCTCCAGGGCTCGCGCCTCGAAAGGCTCGGCGTGCACCGTCACCTCGCCCCTCTGCGTGGTCAGCGGCCGCCAGTGACCGCTCTCCAACCGGTAGACCTCCAGCGACCGCTCCGCTGGATCCACCAGCCACAGGTGTTGAACACCTTCTCGCGCGTACGACCTCTGCTTCTGGCCGCGATCCAGCACCGCCGTGGAGGGTGAGAGCACCTCACAGACCCAGTCCGGCGCGAGCGTGATGGCGGCCTCCTCCGGCAGCTCCGGCATCCGCTCCCGGCGCCACCCCGCCAGGTCCGGCACCAGCACCGCACGCCCCAGGTGCAATTCGGGCTCATAGAGGAGCACCCAGCCCCCAGGGCCCTCTTCCCCCGCATCCCGGTCGAACGGGTCCAGCTCCCTTCCGAGCCGGAAGGTCGCCCGGGCATGCCTCGGCATGGGACGGGGGCTCACGTGCAGCTCGCCCTCGATGATCTCACCCACGCAGTTGGGTGGGAGCTCCTCCAGGTCCGCGTATGTCGCTTCGCGCCGCGGCGGCTCGTCGCTCATGACCACAGGATGCGGTTCTCCCTCGGCCACCGCAAGCCGACGCCCCCTCGCCCTTACCGGCTTTCCGCTCATGCGCCCAGGATGCTTCTGACCTCTGACATCCTGTCGCTCCACGGTGGGCGGCGACGGGTTCGCTGACCCTCACCCCAGCCCTCTCCCAGGGGGAGAGGGGGCATACACGGGTCTCTTCCCGGTGGGAGAGGGTGGGCGTTTTACAAAATTACCAGGGCCCGCACTCCTCAGACCCTCCGCTCCACCCTCGGCTCCTCCACCTCCCCGCTCGTCACCCTCCTCAGCCAATCCGCTCCCCTCTGCACCGGCGCCCTCCCCATCGCCGAGGGCGGCGTCAGCCCCCACAGCAGCAGGTAGACCATCAGCACCGTTCCCCCAGACAGCGCCAGCGCCACCACGAACGCCACCCTCACCAGCCCCACGTCCACGCTCAGCTGCCTCGCCAGCGCCGTGCACACCCCTCCCAGCACCCTCCCCTCTCCTCCTCGGTGCATCCGCTCCGCACCCGGCTGCCGCTCGCGGCAGTGCGGGCACCTCGTCGCCTCCACCCGGATGTCCATCCGGCACGCCTCGCACCGCTTCGTCTCGTCCATGGCTCCACTCCTCTAGCGAGGCTCATCCACCACCACCGGCCTCTCTCCTCCCTACGCGCCACGTCTCCCCCCATTGCACCCCACCTCCCCCACTCATTTTCAGTCCGGTCAATTTACAAATTTAATCCCGACCGTGTTGACATCCTTACAAAGCTGTCGACTTTTGAGCGCGGGGGGTTCACACTTCCTCGGACCAGATACACATTGGTCCCCGTTGGGGCCTTTTACAACGCACCCCGTCAAGGAGCTTTGCATGGACGCGGCCAGCCTCTCCTCCAACCCCTCCGCGCAACGTACCGGGGGACAATGTCCCCAGGTACAGGGGGTCACCCTCCGGGGCCCCTGGTTGCCCGAGTACGCGGACGTCCTCACCCCCCAGGCCCTCGAGCTCGTGGCGAAGCTGGCCCGGGCCTTCGGCGGCCGGCGCGAGGCCCTCCTGGAGCGGCGCAAGCAGGTTCAAGCCGCCTATGACCAGGGCGAGCGTCCCCGCTTCCTCCCGGAGACGCGCGACATCCGGGAGAAGGAGTGGACCGTCGCCCCCCTCCCCCAGGACCTGCTCGACCGGCGCGTCGAAATCACCGGCCCGGTGGACCGGAAGATGATCATCAACGCGCTCAACTCGGGCGCCAACGTCTTCATGGCGGACTTCGAGGACGCCAACAGCCCCACCTGGGACAACGTGGTGCGCGGCCAGCTCAACCTGCGCGACGCCGTGCGCGGCACCATCAGCTACACCGCCGACAACGGCAAGCACTACGCCCTCCACGAGAAGACCGCCGTCCTCTTCTGCCGCCCCCGGGGCTGGCACCTGCTGGAGCGCCATCTGGAGGTGGACGGCAAGCCCGTCTCCGCCTCGCTCTTCGACTTCGGCCTCTACTTCTTCCACAACGCCCGCGCCCTCCTCGAGAAGGGCAGCGGCCCCTACTTCTACCTGCCCAAGATGGAGAGCCACCTCGAGGCCCGCCTGTGGAACGACGTGTTCCACCTGGCCCAGAGCGAGCTGGGCATCCCTCGCGGCTCCATCAAGGCCACCGTCCTCATCGAGACGCTGCCCGCCGCCTTCGAGATGGACGAAATCCTCTACGAGCTGCGCGAGCACTCGGCGGGCCTCAACTGCGGCCGCTGGGACTACATCTTCAGCTTCATCAAGAAGCTGCAGGGCGACCCGAAGTTCGTCCTGCCCGACCGCGGGCAGGTGACGATGGACAAGGCCTTCCTGCACAACTACTCGCTGCGCCTCATCCAGGTGTGCCACCGCCGCGGCGTGCACGCCATGGGCGGCATGGCCGCCTTCATCCCCATCAAGAGCGACCCGGCCGCCAACGAGGCCGCCATGGCCAAGGTGCGCGCCGACAAGTCCCGCGAGGCCCGCGATGGCCACGACGGCACCTGGGTCGCCCACCCGGGCCTCGTGCCCGTGGCCCGTGAAATCTTCGACCAGCACATGCCCGGGCCCAACCAGCTGGCAAAGAAGCGCCCGGACGTGAACATCAGCGAGGCGGACCTGCTCGCCATGCCCGAGGGCTCGCGCACCGAGGAGGGCCTGCGCCACAACATCCGCGTGGGCGTGCAGTACATCGCCGCCTGGCTCGGGGGCCTGGGCTGCGTGCCCCTCTACAACCTCATGGAGGACGCGGCCACCGCGGAAATCTCCCGCGCCCAGGTGTGGCAGTGGATGCACCACCGCGTCCCGCTCGCCGACGGCAAGCCCGTCACCCCCGAGCGCTTCCGCCAGGTGCTCGCCGAGGAGATGAAGCGGATCGAGTCCGAAGGCGCCACCGAGCGCTACGGCGCCGAGCGGCTCGAGGAGGCCCGGGTCCTCTTCGAGAAGCTCTCCACCGCGCCCCGCTTCGAGGACTTCCTCACCCTTCCCGCCTACGAGGCACTCGTCTCGCACGGCTGAGTGGCTGTCCCTTTCCGCAGTTCCGTCTTTTCACACGTACCTTTTCGCGAGGAGCCAACATGTACGACGCCGTGACGACGAAGAACGATGCGACCCCCCACGCCAAGCTCCACGCCCAGCGTTTCGAGGGCATCACGCGCAACTACTCGGAAGCCGACGTCGAGAAGCTGCGGGGCTCCATCCGCATCAGCTACACGCTCGCGGAGATGGGCTCCAAGCGCCTCTGGGAGCTGCTGAACACCCGCGACTATGTGCACGCGCTCGGCGCCCTCACCGGCAACCAGGCCGTTCAGATGGTCCGCGCCGGTCTCGAGGCCATCTACCTGTCCGGCTGGCAGGTCGCCGCCGACGCCAACACCGCCGGCCAGATGTACCCGGACCAGAGCCTCTACCCGGTGGACAGCGTCCCCAACGTCGTGCGCCGCATCAACTCCGCCTTCCGCCGCGCCGATCAGATCGACCACGCCGAGGGCAAGCACGACCGCTACTGGTTCGCCCCCATCATGGCCGACGCCGAGGCCGGCTTCGGCGGGCCCCTCAACGCCTATGAGCTGATGAAGTCCATGATCGAAGCGGGCGCCGCCGGCGTGCACTTCGAGGACCAGCTCGCCAGCGAGAAGAAGTGCGGCCACATGGGCGGCAAGGTGCTCGTCCCCACCAACAACTTCATCCGCACCCTCACCGCCGCGCGCCTGGCCGCCGACGTCATGGGCGTGCCCACCATCCTCGTGGCCCGCACCGACGCCGACAGCGCCAAGCTCCTCATGAGCGACGCCGACGAGTACGACCACGCCTTCATCGACCGCAAGGCCGGCCGCTCCGCCGAGGGATTCTACCGCCTCAAGGGCGGCCTCGAGTGCGCCATCGCCCGCGGCCTCGCCTACGCCCCCTACGCCGACCTCATCTGGTGCGAGACCAGCACCCCGGACCTCGACCAGGCCAGGAAGTTCGCCGAGGGCATCCGCGCGAAGTTCCCCAACAAGCTCCTCGCCTACAACTGCTCGCCTTCCTTCAACTGGAAGAAGAACCTCGACGACAAGACCATCGCCAGGTTCCAGCGCGAGCTCGGCGCCATGGGCTACAAGTTCCAGTTCGTCACCCTCGCCGGCTTCCACGCCCTCAACTACGGCATGTACGAGCTCGCCCGGAACTACAAGGACCGTGGCATGGCCGCCTACTCCGAGCTCCAGCAGAGGGAGTTCTCCTCCGAGAAGGATGGCTACACCGCCACCCGCCACCAGCGAGAGGTCGGCACCGGCTACTTCGACAAGGTCGCCGAGGTCATCTCCGGTGGTTGTGCGAGCACCCTGGCCCTCAATGACTCCACCGAGGCCCACCAGTTCTGAGGCTCGGTGAAGGGGTTCAACCCGGGTGAGTGAAGACCCTCACCCTAGCCCTCTCCCAGAGGGAGAGGGGACTTGGGCCGCGACCTTCGAGGATCCTCCTCGCGGGCTCGCGGCCTCTGTGCTCCTGGACTTCAGTTCCACGACTCGTGAACCCTGTTCCTCGAAGAGCTCGCGGATCCACGGGTGGCACGTGAAGGCGATGACCTGGTGGCGCTCGCAGAGGCTCGATAGCAGGGACAGCGTGCTCCTCGTCCTCTCCAGGTCGAAGTTCACCAGGATATCGTCCACCACCAGCGGCAGCGCTCCCCGCGTCTCCCCAAAGTCCTGGATGACCGCCAGCCGGAACGCCAGGTAGAGCTGCTCCCTCGTCCCTCGCGAGAGCTGCTCCGCGCTCCAGTCCTTCCGCCCATCGCTCACCCTCAGCTCGCGCCTTCCCCCCGCCGGGATGAACACCCGCCGGTACCGCTCTCCCGTCAGCACCGCGAAGTGCTCCGAGGCCAGCTGGATGACCCGGGGTTGTTGCTCCTCCTCGAAGCGCCGGCGCGCCCTCGCCAGCAACGTCAGCGACAGCCGGTCCGATGCATAGCGCGTGGCGAGCTCCGCCGCCCTCGCCCTCAGCCGCTCCTCGTGGATTCGCAACCCGGCTATCTGCTCGTCGTTCTCCCATTGTCCCAGCAGGCTCCGGACCTCGCCGTACCGGGTATGCAGTTCCTTCAGCAACGTGGCGTTCGCGGGCTCCTGCATCCGCAGTTGCCCCAGCTTCTCCTTCAGCCGCTCCTCCCCTCCCAATGTCTGAAGGGTCTCCCTCGCGGCGGCCTCCTCCAGACCCGTGGCCGCTTCGATGCGCTGGGAGAGCTCGCGCACGCGCCGGGTGAGCCCCTCGAAGCGCTCCGCCTGCCGCGCCCGCTGGCGGAAGGACTCCTCCGTCTCTCCTCCGCCCTGGGCCAGCAGCGCCGTCAACGCCTGCTCCTCGGACTCCCGGAGCCGTGCGAGCCGCGCCCTGTCCGCCAGCAACCCGTCCCTGCTCCCCCGGAGCGCCCGCGCCTCCGCATCCCGCGTCTTGAGCTCCTCCAGCTCCGTGGCCACCCGCGCGGCCACCGCCTCCACCGGTCCCCCCGGCAACCCCGCCGCTCTGGCCTCCTCGTGCAACCGCGAGACGACGGTCGCGCAAGTGGCCTCGTCCGCCGCCAGGGCCCGCTCGTCCGCCTTCAGGTCCGCGAGGCGCTGCCGCTGCTCGGCCGCGTCACGCCACAGCGCCAGGGCCCGCTGCGGCGACAGGTCCGAGGGAAAGCGCCGCGCGGCCAGCAACGCGGACAGCTCCGCCTGGAGCTCCTCAATCCGTGCCTCGGCCCCATGCGCCAATTCCCGCGCCGTGTGAGCCTCGCGTGCCGCCACGTCCCGCTCCGCCACGCGGGCCTCTTCATCCCGGCCCAGCTGCTCCTGCCGCTCCGCCTGCCTCAGCAGCTCGGCCATCGCCGCCTCACGCGCGGCGAGCTCCGCCATCGGCGCATCGGCAGGCACACCCGCCTCGGCGGCGGCCATCGCCAGCTCGCGCTCCACCCCGGCCACCCGCCCCGACAGCATGTCCAGCGAGGACTGCACCCGCGCCACCTCCCGCGCGTGCGCCTGCTGGCGCACCGCCTGGGCCTCCTGGAGGTGCTCGTGGGCCGCCACCGCGCGCCGGTGATTGAGGACGAGCAGGCCCACCAGCAGCAGCGCCCCCACCAGCGCGAGCACTCCCGCCCCCGCTCCCGCGTACAGCCCGAGCAGCAGGGCCAACACTCCCGCGCCTCCCACGCCCGCCAGCACCGGCCATGCCGCGGGCGCCGGCCCCAACGGAGGCTCCACCTGGGAGCGCAGGGATTCCAGGCGCTGCCGCTGCTCGGCACGCTGGGACGCCCCCTGCTCCCGCTCCACGCGCAGCGGCCGCAGGCGCCCCAGTGCCGCCTGCCGACGACGCACCTCCACGGCCCCCACGGACGGCAGCCGCGCCCGCTCCGCCTCCAGCCGCGCCAGGGCCGCGTCGAGCCGCTCCAGCGCCACCCGCGCCCGCCCGAGTGCCCCCTCCGCGTCCCTCCGCTCCGTCTCCGCCCTCGTGAGGCGATCCGCCAGGGCTTCCAGGGTGCCTCGCGCCACCGGGCCCAGCTCCAACCCCAGCAGGCCCGCGGCGTCCACCTCCAGCCCCAATCCCCCGAGCGCCTGCTCCACCTCCCGGTGTCTCGCCTCCAGCGCCGCGCGACGGCCCGGCAACGCCCTCAGCAGCTCGGCCCTCGCCGTGAAGGCCGCCAGCGCCGAGCGCAAGGTCTCCTGCCGCTCGCGCACGGCCGACGCCCCGGACAGCCTCGCCAGCTCGTCCTCGGACGAGGACAGCAGTTCCCCGACGCGCGCCTCCTGGGCCCGCGTCTCCTTCAACCGCTGGAGCAGTTCCTCCAGCCGCGCCTCGCCTCCCACCGGGAAGGCCGTCAGGTCCGGCAGCGCGGCCAGCTCCGCCCGCAGCCGCACCAGCTCACCCAGGTCCCCCAGCGACGCCTCCAGCCGCGTCAGCCGCCCCAACTCGCGCGAGATGTCCTCTCCCTGCGCCTTCGCCTCCTCCTGCTGCCGCGACAGGGACGCCAGCCGCTCGCGCTCCTCGAAGTACCTCGCCGGACGGTCCTCCAATGCGTGCAGCTTCGCCTTCACCTCCTCCAGCTCCTTCAGCACCTGGTTGAGCTCGGGGTTGCGCCCGCTCGGCTTGAACAGCTCGCCGGCCCGCTTCTCCAACTGCTTCTCCACCTCCGGCAGCCGGCGCGCTCCCCGTAGCCCCGCGGCGAAGAGCGCCCGGGAGACACCGTCCTCCTCGGCCAGCTTCTCGAAGGTGGACAGCTCCTCCAGGCTGAAGGCGAACACCTCGCAGAACAGCTCCCGGGAGACATGCGCCAGCGCCTCGTCCAGCCGCGAGGCGAGCAGCTCGTGTCCCTCCGGGGCGTGCACCGTCGCCACCGCCCTCCCCCGGCGATCCACCACACGGCGCACCACCATCGGGCCAACCCCCGTGCTCACGCACAGCTCGCCCCCGAAGGTCCCCGCCTCGGGCTCGTACCGGGGGCCTCGCTTCTCGAAGCCGAACAACACGCCCCGGATGAACGCGAGCAGCGTGCTCTTGCCCGCCTCGTTCGGCCCGTACAGCAGGTTGAGGCCCGGCTTCAGCTCCAGCGCGTAGTCGGAGAAATGGCCGAAGCCGTGCACGCGCACCAGGTCGATCCGCAATCCCCCGCTCACGTCTCGTCCTCCTCGTGCAGCTGCTCCACCACCCGCAGCCCCGCCTGCTCCACCCACTCCGGCCGGGGTTTCTCCAGCGCGTCCACGCCCAACCGCAGCAAGCGCTGGCGCAGCGAGCGCAGCTCCGCGTCCTCCGTCCACACCGTCTCCAGTGCCTCCGGGTCCGCGGCCAGGGCGTCGGCCTCGGCCAGCAGCGTCCCGGTGAAGCCTCCCGCCAGCCGCACCGTCTGGAGGTCCAGCTCGGGCCGGCTCGCGTCACGCACGGACTCCAGCAGCACCGGCGGGTGACGTCGAGAGAGCTGCTCGCGCAGATCCGTCTCCAACTGCTGGAGCGCCTCCGGCCGGGACAGCTCCCGGTGCAGTGGGCCCCGCTCCGTCAGCGTGAGGCGCACCGCATGCCCGTCCAGTTCCTGCGCGCAGCTCGCGTCCACCTGCTCCGTCACCGCCGCCACGAGCCCATCCAGCGACCCGAGACCCACGAGCGGCACCTCCAGCCGGTGCCAGCGCACCCGGTCCACCGGGACGAAGCGCCGCCGCGTCCGGCCCTCCTCCACCTCCACCAGCACGCACCCGCGCTCGCCCGGCTCGTTCACGTGCCGCCCCTGCGGGTTGCCCGGGTACACCGCCACCGCGCCACTCGCGAGCGGGTATTCGGCCCGCGTGTGCACGTGGCCCAGCGCCCAGTAGTCCAGCCCGCGCGCCCCCAGGTCCTCCACCGTGCAGGGCGCGTAGTCCGCATGGCCCTCCACTCCGCCCAGGTTCGCGTGCAGCAGGCCCACCGTGAAGTCCGGTGCCGTCCGCCGGAAGCGCGCTGAGAGGTTCTCGCGCACCTCTACCTCCGGGTAGGAGATGCCCTGCACCCGGCAGAGCAGTCTTCCCTCCCGGCGCACCTCCGCCTCTTCCCAATCGGCGCCGAACACCTTCACCGAGCCCGGCAGCCCCAACGCCCCCGTGTCCCCGCTCAGCGGATCATGGTTCCCGTGGACGATGAACGTCTGGATGCCCGCCACGTGCAGCCGGTCCAGCTCGCGCCGCAGCGCCAGCCTCGCCCGCACCGAGCGGTCCTTCGCGTCGAAGAGGTCTCCCGCCAGCACCAGGAAGGTCACGCGCTCGCGCAGGCACAGGTCCACCACGCGCGCGAAGGCCCGGAATGTCGCCTGCTGGAAGGTGCTCAGCAGACTCGAATCGGCGGGGATTCCGCGAAAGGGGGTATCCAGGTGCAGATCGGCCGCGTGGACGAACTTGAAGCGCATCGGGTCCGCACACTAGCCGTCCTGGTTCCGTGGACCCATGAACCCCGGGCGAATCTGCGGCACTGGACGTGGCGCGGAAGACCGGGACGGGGACGGGGACGTATACCCTCACCCTAGCCCTCTCCCAGAGGGAGAGGGGACCTACACGGTCAACGTCTCGGTTGGCGTCTCTCCGCGATTCCGTTCGCCAGTTTGACTTGTTGCTTCCAGTGTCCGTAGAGCCGCCCCTGTGAAGCCAGCCGGTCCAGTTCCTTCCGCGTCTCGTCGTCCACCGAGCCCGGCGCCGCATCCCGGTACGGCGTCCCCGGCAATGGCATGAACGTGTGTCCGTGCACCTTCGCCCCCAGGTCCGCCAGCCGCTTCATCAGCGCCAGCGTCGCCCTCACGTCCTCCGGCGTCTCTCCCGGCAGCCCCAGGATGAAGTCCACGTTCGGTACGAACCCCTCCTCCACCGCCAGGCTCGCCGCCCTCACCACCGTCTCCACGTCGTGCCCCCGGTGACTCGCCTGGAGAATCCGCTCACTCCCCGATTGTCCGCCGATGATGAGGTTGTCGTTGTCCACGTAGCGCTTGAGCAACGCCAGTGCCTCGGGTGTCACGTGCTCCGGTCTCACCTCCGAGGGGAACGTCCCGTAGAACACCCGCCCCTCCCGTCCCATCGCCTCGCGCACCGCCGCCAGCAGCCGCTCCAGTGCCTCCAGGTTCACCGACTCGTCCGGCGAGCCGTAGGACATGGACGTCGGCGTGATGAAGCGCACGTCCCGCTTGCCCGCCGCCCTCAACACCCGCGTCCAGTGCGCGATGTTCTCCACGCTCCGGTGCCGGAAGCGCGCCTTGCTCATGAACGGCGTCTGGCAGAACCGGCACGCGTAGATGCAGCCCCTCGTAATCTCGATCGCCCCGAACTTCGCGTTCCTCGCCGCGAACGGTGGGTATGTGTCCAACATCACACCCTCGCTCCGCCCCTGCGGCACCATCCGCCCCTCCACCAGCCGGGCCATCCCCCGCGTCTGCTTCGGCTCCTCGCCGCGCACCAGCCGGCCGAGCAATTCCAACAACACCGGCTCGCCCTCCCCCACCGCCACCAGGTCGAAGCCCGCCCGCAGCGTCTGCTCCGTCTCCGCCGTGGCGTGCACCCCGCCCGCGATGCACAGCACCTCGCGGCCCGCCAGCCGCTCGCGCAGCCACGTCAGCTCCTCGGCCGCCGCGGGGAAGCTCGCCGAGTAGAACGACCACGCCACCACCACCCGGTACCCCTCATCGTGGCACTGGCGCACCGTCGTCAGCAGCGACTCCCGATCCCTCGGGAAGCGCAGGGCCACGTCCTGCCCCACCGCGTCCGCCTCCACCGCCCCCGCAAGGACGGTGAGCGCGTACTTGCCCGGGTACTGGTAGCTCAGGACGAGCGCGACCTTGTTCTTCGTGGAGGACATCTCCGTCGGAAATTAACACGCTCCACCAGCCGACAGAGTCATTGTCGCACCCCTCGCGGGCGGACCAACCCTCGCTAGATTGGTCGCATCCTCCCTGGAGGTCCGATCATGACGGCTCACCGCGAGTGGATGTTCGGCACCAACCGTGTGCGCTTCGAACCTCCTGACCTGGTCGTCGCGAAGTACTCCGGCCTCACCGGCCTCGAGGAGGCCCGGCGCACCACCGCCATCTACCGCGAGCTGGCCTCGCAGGGGCCCTTCTTCCTCATCGTGGACGTCGCGGACTCCGAGCTCGACAAGCAGGCCCGCGAGCACTTCATCCAGAACCTGCGCACCGAGTGGCTCCTCGGCGTGGTGTACGTCGGCGCGGACTTCATCCAGAAGGCCGCAGCCAAGGCCATGACCATCGCCGTCTACTTCACCGGCAAGTCGCACCTCGACTTCCTCTTCGCCAATACCGAGGCGGAGGCTCGCGCCCTCTACGAGCGCAAGCGCAAGGAACAGGCACGCGTGGCCTGAGAGGGCCCTCGCTCCGGGCCCTCAGTTCCGCGGCCGTACCAGCGGCGCACGCGCCCCGGAGAAGCTCATCGCATCCAGGGGGAGGCCGGGCGATGGGCTCGTGACACGCTCCGCGCCGCCCCGGTGCCACGTCTCGGCACTCGCGGCGACACCGGACAGGTCCAGCCCCAGGCCGCGCCGGATGGCGCGCTCGCTCCGGAGCACGTCGGCCAGCAACCGGCGATGGCCGTCGAGCCCCAGGGCGCGCAACTGCGCGTGGAGCGCCAGCGCCCCCCCCGTCTCCAGCGTCCGCAGTCCCACCGAGTGCAGATCCACCCCATCCCTCAGCAGGAAGAGGCCCGCCGGGTACGAGGCCCGCCCCAGCCACCGGAAGTCGAGCCCCACCGAATCCGCCAGATGCAGGTGCCGCACCCGCGTCCGGATGAGCGCGAGCGCCTCCAACACCAGGGGCTCGAAGCCGAGCGGGTTGCTCTCGAAATCATAGCTGTTGAAGACGCCATAGAGCCCTCCCCACGCCGCGTCCGCGTGGAGGTGCACGGGCCTCAGCCCATGGCGCGTGGTGAGGGTGTCCGCCACCTCACGCAGTTCCTGCAAGTCATCCAGGGCAGAGGCTCCCTCGCTGCCGGTGGTCGCCATCACGAAGGCGGGCACGTCTCCACCCGCGGCAACGGCCCGCATCTTCTCGTGCAGATCCGCGGGATCCATCGCGCCGTCCTTGCGCGTCTTCACGCGGATGAGGTGGTAGCCGCCAATCCCCGTGGTCTCCACCGCTTCGATCAGGGACTCGTGCCCCGCCTCCGAGGCGAAGCAGTAGAGGTTGCGCGGCACACCCTTCCTCCGGGACGTGGGCGCCTGCCTCGCGATGGCCATGCGCAACCCCGCCAGCACCGCCGCGCGCGCACCCCAGACGGTGAGGCCCTGACTCCGCTCGGCGTCGTAGCCCACCACCCGCGTCACCATGGCGACGACGCGCGACCGCGCCTCGTCCGCCAGCAGGCCCTCGTCCCGCCGCTCCCCACCGCCGCGGGCGATCACCTCGGACACCGCGCCGAGCAGCCCGGGCAGGTTCACTCCGGACGACGCCCCCTTCATCAGGAACAGCAACTGATCCACCACCGCGTCCAGGCTCTCGCCCTTCACGGGCAGCTCGCGCGGGTCCACACGGCGCCCATCATCGAGCGCGTTCACCTGACCCCATTTCCCCGCGAGCACCGCCGAGTCCTGCGCCACGCTCGCCGGGACGAGCAACTTCTCCAACAGGACCAGCCACAACCGCCTCTGCTCAGGGGTGAAACCCTCTGCGGAAAACAGATGCTCCAGCACGTGGATGGAAGAGCTCATGATGTGAACAGCGCATCTACCGGCCGGGTGATCGCCTGTCGAGTGACGAATAACCAACGCACCGCGCCAGCAGGATGGGGCCACACTGCGCGCGTCCCCCACCTTCACCATTCTTCGCACTCCCGTCACTTCCTCTTAATTCGAGCGGAACCTCGCGAACGCGCTCGCGTCCCCGAATCGCTTGCATGGGCCTGATGTAGGTGGATTACCCTCAACGACACAGGGGGAAGTCAGTCCATGGATCACGCGACCCAGGTCGAGCTCATCCGCCGCATCCAGGAGCACCTGCGTACGGGCACCACGCACATGGAGGCGGAGGAGTCCCGCATCCCCGTGGAGAGCTATCTGCGCGCGGATCGGCTGGAGGCCGAGCGGGAGACCCTCTTCCAGCGCCGCCCGCTGCTGGTGGCACACGTCTCGCAGTTGCCGAAGCCCGGGGACTACTTCACCCACGACGTGAGCGGTCTGCCACTGCTCATCTGCCGCACGCCCTCGGGCGAGCCCGCCGCCTTCCTCAATGTCTGCCGTCACCGGGGAACCCGGCTGGTGGAGGAGGCGTGCGGCCAACACAAGCAGGCCTTCGTCTGCCCCTATCACGGCTGGACCTATGACACCGAAGGCACCCTGCGTGCCGTCCCGCACGAGGTGGGCTTCCCCAGCCGGCCCTCCGAGAACGTGGGGCTGGTGCGCGTGTCCATCGCCGAGCGCTTCGGCTTCCTCTGGGCCCAGGGCCGCAAGGACTCGCGCTTCGCCGCGGACTGCTTCCTCTCCCCCGTCGCCACCGAGCTCGCCAGCTACGGGCTGCACACCCACGTGGTGTACCGGCCCGAGCGGCTCGAGCTGAGGCTCAACTGGAAGCTGGCCATCGAGCTGTTCCTCGAGGCCTACCACGTGAGGCACGCGCACCGGACCTCCATCTACCCGCTCTTCATCGACAACGTGGGGCTGGTGGACCGGCTGTCGCCGCACCTGCGCTGCATCTTCCCCAAGCGCACCGTGCGCGACCTGGAGGGGACGCCCGAGGAGGCGTGGCGGCTGCGCATGCACGCCAACATCCTCTACTTCGTCTTCCCCAACACGCTGCTGCTGGTGCAGCCGGACCACGTCAGCGTCACCACCGTGTACCCGGTGGACCTCGACCGCACGGAGCTGCGCCTCTTCACGCTCATCCCCGAGGCCCCCACCAGCGAGAAGGCCACCCGGTACTGGGACAAGAACGTCGACCTCCTGCTGAAAGCGGTGCACGAGGACATCCGCATGGGGGAGTCCATCCAGCGGGGACTGCGCTCGGGTGCCAACGCCTCCCTGCGGCTGGCCCGCTTCGAGCAGGGCCTGCGCTACTTCCACGAGGCCATGGATCAGGCGCTCGGAGTCCGCGCCTAGCCGCCTTCCACCGCCACGCGCAGCTCGCGGAACAGCCGCGCCAGCGCCGCCGGTGTGTAATGGGCATTCAACCCGCTCGGGTTGGGCAGCACCCAGACGCGCGTTCCGCCCAGTGTCTCCGGCTGAGGCCCCAGCGAGGCCCCGGGGTGCCGGAAGGCCGTGCGCCATGCAGTGATTCCCAACACCGCCAGGTATCGGGGCCGGTAGCGCCGCACCTTCGCCGCCAGCATCCGTCCGCCCTCGGCGAGCTCCTCCGCCGTCAGGACGTCCGCCGAGACGGTGGCCCGGTCCACCACGTTGGTGATGCCCAGCCCGAGCCGCGGCAGCGCGTCCTGCTCGTGGGGCGCCAGCAACCGGTCCGTGAAGCCCGAGGCATGCAACGCCGGCCAGAAGCGATTGCCCGGCCGGGCGAAGTGGTAGCCCACCACCGCCGAGTACACGCTGGGGTTGATGCCACAGAAGAGGACCTTCAGCCCGGGGCCGATCAGGTCCGGCATCTTGCTCCCCACCGCGGCGAGCAGCTCTTCCTTCGTGGGCCTCCGAGGTGACTTCAGGCGTTCCTCCCGTGCCCTGAACCTATACCGTCTCCCCCGCGCCGGCATCCCCACCCGGAGGGTGCACCGGTGGACGGGAGCACCACCCGAGCCCCCTCCCCTGGCTGGCGGGCGGTTACAGTCGGGCCACCATGCGCACCCTCGATATCAAGGATGGGCAGATCGCCTCGATCCTGGTCGCCGAAGAGCTCGCCACGGCCCAGAGCGACAGTCTGGACGTCGTGGTCCGCCTGAAGGACGGCCGCCGCTTCGGGCTCACCCTCTTCACCCCCGAGCACCTGCGGCGCCAGCTCGACCAGGCGCTCTCCCTCGTCACCCCCGGGATGGTCCTCGTGAAGCAATTCTCCGACGAGACCATCATCGACGCGGTGCGCTCGGCCATGCGCCACGACATCGAGCACCTGGGCGTGCTGCAACCGCTCATCAATCAGTGAGCGCCACGAGCTGCTCCCAGACGGCGCGCACGTGCCGCTCCTCGGTGCGCGGCGAGCCGATGGCCATGCGCAGCACGTAACGCGCGGGCGCGCCATCCACCCCGGGCAGCACCGTGTGCGTGAGGAAGGCCTTCCCGCTCGCATTCAGCCGCTCCAGCAGCTGGCGGTTGCGCGCGTCCGTGGCCGCGGGCTCCTCGCCCGGCCTGGGACGCAGCCGGAAGCACACCAGGGCCAGCGAGCGCGGCACGGCCAGCTCGAAGCGTGTGTCCGCCTCCACCCAGGAGGCGAAC
The DNA here is from genome assembly GCF_024623785.1 of Archangium lipolyticum. Taxonomy (NCBI): domain Bacteria; kingdom Pseudomonadati; phylum Myxococcota; class Myxococcia; order Myxococcales; family Archangiaceae; genus Archangium; species Archangium lipolyticum. Next base: position 57,699 of record NZ_JANKBZ010000019.1, on the reverse strand, counting down.
AGCTCCGCCTGCCGCACGTGCTGGCGGATGTAGGACCGCAGCCCCTTCGCGCCATAGTGGCGCAGCACGAACCACAGCTTCAGCGCGCGGAAGCGGCGGCCCAGCGGAACCTGCCAGTCGCGGTAGTCGATGACCGCGCCGCTCGCGGTGGCCGCGTTGCGCAGGTACTCCGGCATGACGCTCAGCGCGTCCAGCAGGGACTTGCGGTCGCGCGTGTAGAAGGCGTTGCAGTCGAAGTTGGTGAGCAGCCACTTGTGCGGGTTGAAGGCGAAGGAGTCCACGTCCTCCAGCCCCCGCAGCATGTCGCGGTGCTCGGGGCAGACGAGCGCGGAGCCCGCCCAGGCCGCGTCCACGTGCAGCCAGCCGCCCGCGCCGGTGAAGCCCGTCCGCTCCAGCACCCCTCGGAGGGCGGGCAGCGGATCCATGGCCCCCGAGGAGGTGGTGCCCAGCGACGCGCACACGAAGAAGGGCTGGCGGCCCGCGGACAGGTCCTCGCGGATGGCCTTCTCCAGCAGCTCCGGGCTCAGCGCGTACCGCTCATCCGTTCCCAGCGAGCGCAGGTGCACGCCGTCCGACACGCCACGCACCACGCCGCACAGCATGGCCGCCTTCAGCACGGACGAGTGCGCCTGCGTGGAGGTGTAGGCCACCAGCTCCGCCTCCCGGCCGAGCCTGGCGCGCACCCGCTCGCGCGCCGCCACCATGGCCACCAGGGTGGCCTCGCTCGCCGTCCCCTGGATGACGCCACCGCCAGTGCCAGAGTCCGAGCGGAAGGAGGCCGGCAACGCCGTCAGCTCGGCCAGCCAGTCCAGCACGCGCGTCTCCATCTCGGTGGCGGCGGGGCTGGTGGACCAGAGCATGCCCTGCACGCCCAGGCCGGCGGACAGCAGCTCGCCGAGCACCGCGGGCCCGGAGGCATTCGCGGGGAAGTAGGCGAAGAAGGAGGGTGACTGCCAATGCGTGACGCCGGGCAGCACCACGTTCTCCAGGTCGCGGAAGACGGACTCCCAACCCGCCTCACCGCCCAGCCCCTCCTCGGGTGGGTGCTCGGGGAGCTTCGCCATCACCTCGCCCGGCGCCACCGCCGAGCGCACCGGGAAGGACTCCAGCCGGGACCAGTAGTCGGCGATCCAATCCACCATCCGGTGGCCCAGGCGCCGGAACTCCTCGGGGCTCAGGTGGGGCACCGCCCCTTCGCGCGCGTCGCTCATCTCGGTGTCTCCTCTTGGGGGTCCGCGCCCCTCATACGACGGCCCCCCGCGCGACGGGTAGCGTCGATTACCGGGGGACTACCGGCGCCGCATGCGCCGCAGCAGGCCACCAAGCCCCAGCAGCGCCACCGCCCAGAGCGTTCCGCCCGCGCTCGAGCAGCCGGCGTGCGGGGGATCATCGGGGAAGGTCGAAGGGGTGGGGCTGTCAGGCCACGGAGAGGTGGGGACGACGGGGGGCGGCTCTTCATCTCCAGGCGAAGTGCCCGCGTCCGGCGCCGGAGTTGGAGTGCCCGCGTCGGGTGCGGGCGCGGGAGCGGGCGGCAGCACATCGTCCAGCCGCGTCGCCTGCACGAAACCGTCATGGTACACGACCCCCACCTGCTGCACGGTGTCGCTGCGGTAGAGCCCCAGCTTCAGGTAGATGCCATCGCCCGCGTACATCGTCGCGTGCATGTACCGGGGCAGCACCCGCCGGCCGTTGTGCCACAGCTCGACGAAGCCCACGCTCGGATCCGGCGACCACTTCACGTGGAAGATGAAGTCGTGCCAGACGCCGCGATCCAGCTTCGTCGTCCAGGGGGTAACGCTGTCGGTGAGCGTGAGGCGGAGCTCCTCACCGTAGACGAAGAACTCCACCGGGGGAGAGCCGCAACAGCCGTTGTGGTGCCACTGGGTGAAGACCTGCCACGTCTTCACGCTGGGGTAGTCCGGCGCGAACATCACCTGCCAGCGGTAGTAGTACTCCGAGCCCTCCTGCTCACGGCCCTTGTAGATGAGCTCGTTGCGGTTGCCGCTGGAGTTGATGGGGTCATCCCCCTGCCGCACCGTGGCCTTGAGCGCGTAACGCCCCTGGAACGCCGGAGACTGCACCACCTGGAGCCGGTCGGTGCTCACCTGCTGGACGCTCGAGTACTGGCCGAGGTTTCCCGTCTCGAAGTCGCCCTTCCAGACGACTCCGGCCCACGACAGGCCCGGCATCAGCACGGCGAGAAGTGAAACCAGGAGTTCTCTCAAGGGCTCCCTCGCTAATGTTTTGCACCCGACGGCGAGGGCCTACGGTCCCACGTTCCTCCTTTATTTCAAGCGACTGTTATTTCTTTTGCCTTGACAGCAGAGCAGGCGTCCAGGAGGGCGTCTGCCTCCTGGAGATTGTCTTTTCAGAGACACACCGCCGTCACGAACCCGGCGGCCAGCCGGGCGAGCCGGGGCCAACGCGGCGCGTCGACACAGGAGGACATCCAGGCGGCTGACGGGATGCTGGGCTGGTGTATGGTGCGCTCCCTCTGTGGTGCCTCCATGCGAGGAGACACCCGGGTGCTCCCATGCTCGTCCTGCGCGATGTCCAGAAGACCGACCTGCCCGGCCTGAAGCGGCTCGCCGCGGTGCTCAACACCGTCAACCTGCCCAACAACGAGGAGACGCTCGAGGCCATCATCGACAAGTCCGTGAAGAGCTTCGCGGGCAAGGTGAAGAACCCCTTCGAGCGCGAGTACCTCTTCGTCCTGGAAGACGTGCGCAACGAGCTCATCATCGGCACGTCGATGATCATCGCGCAGCACGGCACCTACGAGTCGCCGCACATCTACTACGACGTGTCCGAGCGCGAGCACTACTCGGCCAGCATCGGCCGGCACTTCCGGCACAAGGTGCTCTCCATCGGCTACAACTACGAGGGCCCCACGGAGATTGGCGGCCTGGTGGTGGACCCGCCCTACCGCGCCACGCCGGACAAGCCCGGCAAGCAGCTGTCCTACGTGCGCTTCCTCTTCATGGCCATGCACCGGCGCATCTTCCGCCCGCGCGTGCTGGCCGAGCTGCTGCCGCCGCTGCTGCCGGATGGGCGCAGCCTCCTCTGGGAGGCGTGCGGCAAGAAGTTCACCGGCCTCACCTATCAGGAGGCGGACCGCCTCAGCCGGCAGAACAAGGAGTTCATCAAGGAGCTCTTCCCCTCCTCGGACATCTACGCGTCGCTCTTCCCGGACCGCGTGCAGAAGGTGCTCGGCGAGGTGGGCCCCAACACCCAGGGCGTGCAGCGGATGTTGGAGCGCGTGGGGTTCCGCTACGTGGAGCGGATCGATCCGTTCGACGGCGGCCCCCACTTCGAGGCCAACCTCGCGGACATCACCCTGGTGCGCCGCTACCGCTCGGTGAAGCTGGCCGAGCAGGACTTCGAGATGGAGGGAGACGACGTGCTCGTCTCCTTCGAGCGCGAGTCGGGGCGAAACCGCTTCCGCGCGGTGCGCACCACGGCCCGGTTGGACGACAAGAACGCGTACCTCCCGGCGCGGGCCAAGGAGCTGCTGGACGCGCCCGCGGGCGCGAAGCTGTCCGTCATTCCCTTCGACTGAGGCGCACCACGCGGTGCTCGCCGCGCAGCAGCGCCAGCCACCGCTCCCCGGCCTCCACCGAGGGAGCCCCCGGCCGAGCCACCGCGAGCGGCAGGTGCGTCTCGGAAGTGACGGGATCCAACGAAGTGGGATCCAGGTCCAACGTGCCGCCCCCCACCAGGCCCACGCGCACCCAGGCATGAGGCCGTGCGGGGCCGCCATCCACGACGAGCAACCCGTGCACCAGCGCCACCCGCTGCCCGCGCGCCGCCGCCTGGGCCGCGAAGCGCGACGCATGCGCCAGGCACCCGCCTGCCTCGCCCTCACCCTCCTCGTGGAAGTCCGCGGCGCCCGGACCCTTCTCCGGAAAGGCCGCGTGCACCTCCGCCGCGAGCGCCCGCGCCTCCACCGCCCGCCAGGCCGTCAGCCACCCCGGGCGCGGCGCGACAGGCCACGCGGGCGAGAAGGCGAGCGGACCGGACTCCCCCTCCACGGGCAGGCCGTCCGCGAAGAGCTCCGGCGGAGGTTTCAACCGCTGTCCTGGTGGCACGGCGGTGAAGCGTGACTGCCCCACCTCCAGCGCCACCATCCGTCCGTGCTCGTCATGGCGCGCGGTAAAGGGCTGGCCGAGCAATGTGCCCTCCACCTGGGCGCCCCGGATGGCGGTGACGCAGTGCGGCCCCTCGCGGCCAGAGAGCTCCTCCCGCCCCGTCACGCACCCGAGGACAGGGGGGCCTCGCCACAACCACAGGGCCTGCGGAACACTCGTGCGCCCCACCACCGTGCCCCCCGGTTGCACTTCCAAGGAGACCTCCCGTACGCGCTCCCCGACGTGCTCCCCTCGGGTGTGCAGGTGGCGAGAGGTGTAGGTGAAACGTCCTGCCTGGGAGTCGAGGGAGAGGCTAACGGTCCCCACGGGGATCCCCCTCCACGCGAAGACGAAGCGGGCGCTCTCCACCGGGGAGGGGGCGGATGGCACTCCCCCCGCGGGAAGAGCGAGCAGGAGCAAGGGGGCGAGCGCGAGCACCCCCCCAGTCTGTGCCGAATTGAGGACCCGAGCGAGAATGCAGGCTACGGTACGAAACCGTACACACATGGCCGCCAAAAAGTATCTCTTCGCCTTCATGGTCGTCGGAGGGCTCACGCTGGCCCTCGTTCTCGGCGGACTGCTGCACTTCTTCACTGGCCACCCCAATGACTGGGTGGGCTGGACGGTGCTGCTCGCGGGTTCGCCGGCGGTGCTGCTGCTGACGAGCTACGGCTTCTGGATGCTCTGGGTAGCGGAGCGTGCGCAGGACCGCAGCAGCCTGCTCACCCGGCTCGCCGAAGGTGACCTCACCAGCATGTCCTACGGGGGTGCCGGGGGGATCGGGGACCAGCGCGACGTGCGCCGGCTCCTGTACTCCCTGCGCCGCGCGCTCACCCAGGTGCAACGGGTGACGGGTAACGTGCACCGCACCTGCCAGGGGGTCTCCGAGGAGGTGCGCATGCTCCTGGATGCCGCGCGCCGCCAGGGCGGAGCGGTGGAACGCTCGCAGGAGTCGGTGGACAGCATGGGCCAGAGTCTCCAGGCCGCGGGCAAGCGCGTGTCGCAGCTGGAGAGCTTCGCCCAGGAGACGAACGGCTCGCTGGTGGAGATGACCGAGCGGCTGGGGCAGGTGGCCGAGGCGCTGCTGGCGCTGGACGAGTTCTCGCACCGCACCACGCAGCAGGTGCAGGCCATGAGCGAGCGGCTGCACCACATCGCGTCCTCGGGCGACGAGCTGGCGCGCTTCGCCAGCGAGGCGGAGGCCTTCGTTCAGATGGTGCAGACGGGCATCGACGCCGTGCGCCATCGCGCCTCGGAGACGAACCAGCTGGCGCACGCGGTGACGGCCACCGCCGAGCGCGGCGAGGTACTCGTCAACGACTGCGTCCAGGGCATGTACCGGGTGGAGGAGACGGTCCGCAAGGCCGCGGAGCTGGTGGACTCGCTGGGCGTACGCTCCACGCAGATCGGCCGCATCGTGGACGTCATCCAGGAGATCGCCGACCAGACGAACCTGCTGGCGCTCAACGCCGCCATCATCGCCGCGCAGGCGGGCGAGCAGGGCCGGCCCTTCGGCGTGGTGGCGGACGAAATCCGCAGCCTGGCCGAGCGCACCGCGCGCTCCACGCGGGAGATCGCCACCATCGTGGGCGGCGTGCGCCGGGAGGTGGACACGGCGGTCTCGCTGGTGAAGGAGGGCCGCGAGCAGGCCGGCACGGGCGTGCTCCTGGGAGACCGGGCGGCCGAGGCGCTGATGGAGATCCGCACCATCACCCAGCGCACCTTCACGGCGGTGGAGGCCACGGTGGCGGAGACGAAGCGGCTGGAGGCCCAGGGCTCCACGGTGGTGGAGGCCAGCCGCCGGGTGGCACGGCGCGTGGACGACGTGACGCGGGCGGCCATCGAGCAGGCGGGGCACGGGCGCGAGCTGGTGCACCAGACGCAGCAGATGGCCAAGCTGGCGCAGGAGGCCTCGCACAAGGCGGAGGGCCAGGCGCGCACGGGCCGCGACCTGTCCAACGCGGTGGTGCGGCTGAGCACGGCCATCGAGGAGATTCGCGCGGCGCACGACGTGCTGATGCGCGGGGACTCGGCCATCGGCGAGGAGGTGGCGCGGGTGCGCGAGGACGCGCTCCAGGTCATCCGGATCGGCGACGGACTGAGCCGTTCGGTGGAGCAGCTGGCGCACGAGGCGGCCAGCCTGGATGGAGAGGTGTTCCGCTTCCGGTTGCCAGCGCCGAACCCGGGCGGCACGCTCCACGTCGGCATCCACCAGACGGCCTTCGTCCGGGTGCAGGGCGGGTTGGATCCGCTCTTCGCCGTGGAGAACCAGCTGCTGGAGATGTGCGCCTGTGTCTTCTCGGGCCTGTTGCGGATGGACGATGGCGTGCTGGTGCCGGACCTGGCCGAGCGCTGGGAGGCGGATCCCTCGGCATGCCGCTACCGCTTCCACCTGCGGCCGGGCGTCAACTTCCACGATGGGATGCCGCTGAACGCGCGCGACGTGAAGCGCCACTTCGAGCGGATGTTGGATCCGACGGTGAAGTCGCCGGACAGGAGCCTGCTGGAGGACGTGGAGGGCGCCAAGGCGTTCGCCGCGGGCCAGGCCCGCGAGGTGACCGGCATCGAGGTGCTGGACGAGCTCACGCTGGAGATCCGGCTCGAGGAGCCCAAGGCCTTCTTCCTCCAGCTGATGACCCTGCCTCGCGCGGCGGTGGCCCGGCTGGGTCCAGGCGGCCAGGCGGTGGGCACGGGCCCCTTCCGGCAGGTGGGCTTCGACTCGAGCCTCATCACGCTCGAGCGCAACCCCACCTACTGGCGCAAGGAACAGCCCCTGCTGGATCGGCTCGAGTTCCACCTGTTGGAGTCGCGCGAGCAGGCCGTGGCCGAGCTGCGGGAAGGGACGGTGGACATCGTCTCCCACCTGTTCGCCCGGCACGTGGAGACGCTCGAGCGGGACGGGCAACAGGTGGTCGCCAGCACCACGCCCTCCACGTCGTTCCTCGGCTTCAGCCTGCGGGAGGCGCCGTACAACGACGTGCGGGTCCGCAAGGCCCTCCGGGCGGGCATGGACATCCAGGGGCTGGTGGACCACTTCCACAAGGGCGCGCGCGTGGCCCGCTCGATGACGCCCCCGGAGCTGCTGGACGACGAGGGGTTGATGCCCGAGCCGCGCCTGGACATCGGCCAGGCCGAACGCCTGCTGCGCGAGGCCGGAGTGCGGATGCTGCCACTGACCATCTACCACGCGGTGGGACGCGACACCTCGGAGGAGGATGCCGTCCTGTTCCGGCCCCTGGTGGAGGCGGGGCTCGTGGAGCTCAGGCACCAGGAGCTGCGCGCGGAGGAGTTCGGGGAGCGGCGGCGCGAGGGACGGCTGCCGGTCTTCCGGGTGGGGTGGATCGCCGACTACCCGGATCCGGACAACTTCCTCTTCTTCCACCTCAACTCGAAGGCGCAGCTGATCTACTCGATGGGCTACCGCAACGAGGAGCTGGACAGGCTCACCACGCAGGCGCGCGTCACCATCGACCCGGAGCAGCGCAAGCAGCTCTACCGGCTCGCGGAGCGGCTCGTCTACGAGGACTGCCCCACCATCCCGCTCTTCCACCACCGCGTGCACGCGGCGGCGAGCGGCCGGGTACAGGGGCTGCGGCTGCACCAGACGCCTCCGCAGGTGCGCTTCGAGGACCTGTGGTTGGACCAGCAGGACCTGGAGCAGCTGAAGAACTGAGAACCGGGCCTCAGGGGCGCTCGCGCCGCGACCCGAGGTCGAACGCCTCCAGCCGCCAGGTGCCCTCGCGCTCGAGCGTGACGTAGACGAAGCGTCCCATGTAGGCGGCACCGGCCACACGCGGTGAGCCGGACAGCGGGCACTGCATGAGTTGCTGGCCCCCGGCGAACACCTGCACGTGTGATTGGGTGCCTCCATCGAGCCGCACGCTCGTCACCGTGCTCACCGCGCCGCCCTGGACCAGCGCGGCCTCGTGAAGCACTCCCGGGCTCTCTTCCGGCAGCACGGCCGTCTCCCAGCGCACCGCGCCCGCGCGGGCATCGAGCGCGCGCAGCACGAGCCCCTCCGACTCCAGCCGGGCGAAGGCATACCCGGTGTCATCCAGCAGCAGCACGGGCTCGTCGAGCGGCCGTGTCACCCGCGTCCCCGCGTCCCAGTCCGCCAGCACCGGCGTCCCCCCGTCCGCGCCCACGAAGGCCCGTGTCCCCGCGAAGAGCCACTCCCCCGCCACGGCGAGCGAGGCCCCCGACTCCGGCACCTCCGCGAGCAGCGATACGGTCTGGAAGCCCGCCCCTCCATCTTCCGGAGTGGCGCGCGCGAGCGGCCCCCCCGAGGCGAAGAGGAACACCTCTCCGCGTGAGCCCAGCGCCACCCGCGAGCTTCCCGCGAAGCCCTCCACCAGCCCCGAGCGCAGCACCCCTCCGTCCGGAGCGAGCACCACGAGCGTCGCCTCCTGCCCCATCCCCCCATCGGGCGGCGCCCACGACACGAGCGACACCACCTCCCCCTCGGGGCCGAGCGCGGTACGCCCCGCGCCCGTGGACGGGGTGAGTCCTCCCGCGTCCAGCGGCGTGTCGAGGCCATTGAGAGGAACGCGCCACAACGAGGCCCCCGTCCCAGAGGACGCATAGGACTCGATGGCGCCCGGCTCGCGCAGCACCACGCCCGCGTCCGAGACGGCGAGCAGCGTGCGCGCCGCACCATCCGGGTAGGGTGTCTCGAAGCGCAGGAAGCCATCGCCCGTGTACGACACCAACCGGCAACCGGCATCACCGCTACACACCGAGGCGAAGAGGGCGCCGCCGTGCGAGAGCAGCACCGGCCCGCCGGGCTCGGCGGAGGGCTCGCCACCGATTGCCTGGGAGAAGGCCGGCTCGAGCACTCCCGCGTCCGGACGCACGCATCTGCCGCCGCCGCAGTGGCCCTCGCCCTGGCAGGGAGTGGCGGGCGCGCAGAGGAAGCCCTCGGGAGTCGGCACTTCCCGGCAGGTGCCGGAGACGCACAGCCGGGCGGAGACGCAGTCCACCTTGCCGCAGACGGAGAAGTCCTGGGCATCCACCTCGGTGCAGCCCTGCTTCGAGTCACACACCCCCACGCGGCAGGGATTGCCCGACGAGGGACACACCACGGGCGACGTCACACAGCCCAGGTCCGGTGCGCACGCGTCCCGGGTGCAGGGATTGCCGTCATCACACGAGCGTGGCGAGCCCACGCACACTCCGGACTGGCAGCGGCCCTTCTCCTGGCACCGGCTGTCGGGAATGCACGCCGTATCGTCCGGGGCCACCGACTCCACGCACACGCCCGGCTCCAGCGCGAAGCGGGACTCGCGGCAGGGCGCCGAGGGCACGCACGCCAACGGCCGCACGCCCTCGCCTCGTAGGGCCACCTCCTCCGTGTGGCCTCCCGCGGACAGCACCAGCGAGCCCTCCGCCAGACCAGTGCCCGCTGGAAACAACACCTCCAGCGAGCCCGAGCCGACACCGGGAGCGGACACCTCGGTCCCGGCCAGGGAGAAGGGCCCGCTCTTCACCGAGGCGGACACCGTCACCCCAGCCCGGCCCGTGCTCACCACCGTCACCGAGCGGCGTGCCGTGTCCCCCTCGAGCACCCGGCCGAAGTCGAGCGCCGTCTGCTCCACCCGGAAGCCCCCACGTGTCCCGCTCACGGGCGGCGCGTCACACCGGCAGCCACCAACGAGCACGAACGCCACGAGGAGGGGGAGCCAGGGGCGGGAACGGAGCATGGTTGCCACTTATCGCGGCCCCACGCGAGCCCTCAACGGAACCGCGCCACCGTGTCCGTCGGGTGACGTCTCGCGGGACTGGCCAGGGTCGCCCTGGGGCTCACCGCTCCGTCGCCGGCGTCTTCCGCTTCGCGAGGGCCCGGACCACCACCGCCAGCACGCCCACCACCACCAGCCCGAGGACGGCCCGCTGGTAGCGCCACATCAACGACTCCAGCCGCTCCAGGTTTCCGCCCACCGCGGCCCCCAGCGCCAGCACCAGCCCGGTGTGAGCCACCGCCGACAGCGCCCCGAGCGTGAGCGCGTTGCTGCGCGGCATGTGCGCCGCTCCCGCCGCCACGAAGATCAGTCCCCGTACGCCCGGGATGAAGCGGTTGGCCAGCAGCAACCACGGCCCCTTGTGCCGCATCTGGGACTGCACCGCCTCGAGCCGCGCATGGGTGATTCCGAAGAACGCATCACCCGGCCGCCGCTCGAAGCGTCCCACCAACCATCGCCCCACCTGATAGTTGATGAACGCTCCCGCCACGCTCCCCGCCACCACCACGAGGAACACCAGGGGCCAGGGGTGCTCGCCCCGCACGGCGTACACCCCGCCCAGCAGCGTGATGGTGTCTCCGGGAAACGGCGGCACCACGTACTCCACCGCCGCCGCCAACCCGAGCACCAGCAGCCCCAACAATCCGATGTGTGCAATGAGGTTGTCGAGGTACTCGACCATAGGCCGCTAAACTAACCAGCGGCCCCGGGGGACGGCAGCACCACTCCGCCATACTGTGAAGCTTCCAGCGTCCCGCACGCCGCCCCGATCTCCTTGCCCCCCGAGTAGCGCCGGGCAATGGGCGCCTTCAGGATCTGCAGGTGGTCCCGGAAGGCCTTCAGCTCCTCGGCCGAGGGCGGCAGGTACTTCCCCGTCGGGTCCGTCACGTCGATGAGATCCACCTTGATGGGGATGCCCTCGAACGTCTCCTTCAGCGCCAGCGCGTCCTCGGGCCCCATGTTGAAGCCGCTGATCGTCACATAGGCGATCATCGCCCGCTCACGGCGCACCGTGGCGTACTCGCGGATGGCGTCCACCAGCTCCGGCAGCGGGTGCGCCTTCTCGATGGGCAACACCTGGATGCGCTTCTCCGGAATGGCGCTCGTCACCGAGAAGGCCAGCCGGTACGGGTGCCCCTCGCGCACGTAGCGCCGGATGGCCGGCACCATGCCCGCGGTGGAGAAGGTGATGGACGGGCCGGCGATGGCGAAACCCGCCGGGTGGGAGAGGATCTGCGCCGCGCGCAGCGTCTCCGTGTAGTTGAGCAGCGGCTCCCCCATCCCCATGAACACCACGCCGCGCACGGGCCGGTCCGCCTCGGCGCGGATCTGCATCACCTGGTCCAGGATCTCCCAGGTGCGCAGGTTGCGCTGGAAGCCCAGCTTGCCCGTCATGCAGAAGTCGCAGGCCAGCGCGCAGCCCACCTGGCTGGAGACGCACACCACGTACTTCTCGTCGAAGATGGGAATGCGCACCGCCTCCACCCGGCCGCCCAGGGGCGAGGCGAAGAGGTACTTCACGAAGCCGTCATCGGCCCGGCGGCGCTCCACCACCTCCAACCGGGGCATCTCCGCGTTCTCCCGGAGGAGCTCCGCGACGCGCCGCGGCACCTGGGGCGCCTGGCACACCTCCTCCACCGAGGCGGCGCCATGGGCGAACACGGCGGCGAACACCTTGCGCACCGCGGTGGGCGAGGGCTGCGCCGCGGACAGCGCCTGCTCCAATTCCGGCAGCGACAGCGACTTCAGGTTGAGTTTCACGAGGCGGACTTGATGCGCGCGCGCAGGTATTCGGTGAGCCTGGTCGACACTTCCTGCGGCATCTGCTGCGCCAACGCCCGCTTGCACAAGCCCGGCGTCGCCTTGTAGGTGCGCAGGAAATCGATGCACGGCGCGCAACCCGACAGGTGCTCGCGCAGGTGTTGAGCCTCCTCGGGCGACATCTCGCCATCGATGAAGTCCAACAGGAGGGTGATGGCGTCTTTACACGTGTACATCCGGACCTCGGCTGTGGCGTGCCCCGTTACTCACGAAGATGCCCAGCCCCCTGATGGGTTTCACCCGCTCGTACTGCCCTGATTGTAGAACCGATCAATGGCTTCGCGAAGAGCGAGCCGTGCGCGGTGCAACCGGCTCTTGATGGCGGGAATGGAATCCCCCGTCACCTCGGCGATCTGTTCGTAACTGAGCCCGTCCAGGTCTTTCAAGAGAAAGACCTCCCGGTACCCCTCGGGCAGCCGGTCGGTCGCCTCCTGGATGGCCCGCCCCAACTCCGCGTCCAGGATACGGCCCTCGGCGCTCCGGCTCCAATCCTGGGCGGGGTACTCCGCCAGGCTCCCCCGCTCGGTGAACTCCGGGCCCTGGAGCTCCCCCTCGGCCGCCTGCACCACGCGGCGGTGCCGCAACCGCATCAGGGAGTTGTTCGCGGCGATCCGGTGCACCCATGAGCCAAAGGCCGCATCCCCGCGGAAGTCCTTGAGATGTTGGTAGGCGGACAGAAAGGTGTCCTGGGCGATTTCGGCGGCATCCGCCTCGGAGCGGGTCATCCGCAGCGCCAGTCCGTACACCTTGTCCCTGTTCGCATCCACCAACGCCTCGAAGGCGCTGATGTCGCCGGCCTGGGCCCGCGCCACGAGCTGCCGGTCTTCTTCCTTGTCGGCCTCGTCGGACATTTGGGGCGCACCCTCCCAGCCAACGCCGTCCGGCGTCAAGCGCGCTCTCGGCGCCTTCGGGCGGGTGGACGGCTCACGTGTTGACTGTCACGGACCCAGAGCCGGTAGGGTTCCAGGGCCCACTCTCCAGCGTAGTCCACCCCGATGCGCGGCCCACGCTCCACCCCGGCGTCGGGCACCGCCATTCCCGCCTCCAGGTGAAGCCGCTCGCTCGCCAGGTCCCAGCGGTTGTGCGCCAGTGTCAACCCCAGGGCACGGCACAGCCGCCCCGGCCCGTCCGTGCGGGCCTTCGGGGGCAGCCCCTCCACCGGCTCCACCGCCCGTACCAGCACCGCCGACGCCACGCCCTCCACATCCGTCACCACGTTGAAGCAGTGGTACATGCCATAGATGAGGTAGACGTACGCCCGCCCCGGGGGCCCGAAGAGCACCTCGGTCCGGGAGGTACGCCCCTTGGCGGCGTGGCAGGCCAGGTCGTGCTCGCCGACGTAGGCCTCCGTCTCCACGATGCGGCCCACGCGCCGCCAGCCTCCCTCGTCGACGACGAGATGGACACCCAACAGCTCTCGGGCCACGGTGAGCGCGGGGCGCGCATAGAAGGAGACGGGAAGAGTCACGGCGGGTGGATGGATGCCGCCCGGCCCTCCCGCCGTCAATATCCGGAGTGGAGCGAGGGGCCCGAGGCTCCCCCGGGTTGACAAGCAGCCACCAGGGCTCCCAACCGGTCGCCAGGACAGTTCACAGCGGAGGTCGGGTGGTGCATTGTGCGCCCACCATGGCTTCCACCGGCCGCATTTCCGGTCTACTGCTTCCCCTGTTCTCCCTCCGCTCGAAGACCGACTTCGGTATCGGTGACTTTGGCGGGCTCGATGGCCTCTTCCACTGGATGGAGGCGGCGCGCCAGCGCCTGTTGATGCTGCTGCCGCTGTTGCCCACGGCCCCGGGCGATCCCAGCCCCTACGCCACGCGCTCGGCGTTCGGCCTCAACGCGCTCTTCATCAACCTGGAGATGCTGCCCGAGTTCCACGCCACCGGCGGCGAGGCGGCGCTCTCCGACGAGGACAAGCGCATGCTGGCCGAGGCGCGCTCGGCCCCCCGCGTCCGCTACGACCTCGTCTTCCGCCTCAAGGGCGCCGCCTTCCGGCGCTCCTTCGAGCACTTCGAGCGCACCGAGTGGCCCCGCAGCCCGCGCGCCCAGGAGTTCTCGGCGTGGCGCCAGCAGCAGGGCGAGTGGCTGGAGAGCTACGCGCTCTACACCGCCATCTCCCACGAGCGGAACCAGTCCCCCTGGTGGGAGTGGCCGGAGCCGCTGCGCGACCGGAACCCGGAGGCGCTCGCCGCCGAGACGGCGCGGCTGGAGCGTGAGGTGCGCTACCACGCCTGGCTGCAATGGGTGGCCGAGGTGCAGTGGAACGCGGTGCGCGGGCTGGCCAAGGCGCGCGGCATCCTGCTGTGCGGTGACGAGCCCTTCATCATCGGCCAGGACAGCGCGGACGTCTGGGCCCACCGGGACGTGCTGCGCCGCGACGCGCGCCTGGGCGTGCCTCCGGACGCCTTCTCCGAGACGGGCCAGGACTGGGGCCTGCCCTACTTCGACTTCGAGCAGATGGAGAAGGACGGCTACCGCTGGCTCAAGTCGCGCGCCGCCAAGGCGGCCAGCTACTACGACCTGCGCCGGGTGGACCACGCGGTGGGCTACTTCCGCCAGTGGATCCGCGACGAGAAGACGCCCAAGGGCCGCTTCGTCCCCGACAGCGAGGAGGCGTGGAAGCGTCAGGGCGAGCACCACTTCCGCCTGCTGTCGCAGAACGCCGGCATCGTCGCCGAGGACCTGGGCGTGATTCCGCCCTTCGTGCGCACCATCCTCAAGGACCTGGGCCTGCCGGGCTACCGGGTGCTGCGCTGGGAGCGCGACGACAACGTCTACCGCAACCCCCATGGCTTCCCGGCCGTGTCGCTCGTCACCACCGGCACGCACGACACCGAGCCCGTGGCCGAGTGGTGGGAGATGGCCTCCGAGGAGGAGCGCCGGAACACCGCGCGCGTCTACCCCGAGTTCCAGGAGGCCACCGTGACGCGCGAGTTCACCCCGGCCATCCACCGCGCCATGCTGGCCTCCGCGCTCAACGCGGGGAGCGACCTGTGCGTGCTGCCCTGGCAGGACGTGCTCGGCACGCGCGACCGCATCAACCTGCCGGGCTCCATGAACGACGCCAACTGGGCCTACCGCATCACCCAGAACGTGGAGGAGCTCCTCACCCTCGAGGAGACGCGTACGGCCGCCGAGCGGCTGGCCCTCCTCACCGCCTCGGCCCGTCGCTGAGGCCAACCACCGGCCCGGGCCGCCCCCCATGGCGGCCCGGTGCCCACCTTCCGGGGGACGTATGAAGATTCGCCTCCTGTCGCCAGCGCTGCCAGGCCTCGTGGCCCTGGTCGCGGCCTGTGCGGAGCTTCCCACCCCCGAGGAGCGGCTCTGCCAGCGCTACTGCTACGGGCAGCTCCAGGCGGTCCCCAGCAACGGGGCGGCGTCCTGCGCGTCGTCCGACGGCGACTACTGGGACGAGTGCGTGCGCACCTGCCAGAAGGACCTCGACTCCGCGGGCGAGGCGTGCCGCACCCCTCTGGCGCAGGCCTACGGCTGCGGCGCGGACCATTCCTGGTTCTGCGTCCCCAAGGAGGGCGGAGGCCGCACCCTCACCCAGTTCGACACGTGCCGCGAGCCCTGGGACGCCGTCTACGCCTGCGAGAAGGCCTCCCCCGACGCTGGCACGCCCTGACCTATCTGGGCTCGATGCACTTCACCTGGCCGGGGAAGCCATCGAAGATGGCGCACTGGCGCCCTTCGTTCTCGCACTGGAGCCGCTCGCACACGTCCAGGAAGAGACACAGCGCGGGTGAGCGGCCGTAGTCGAAGAACACCTCCAGGCAGGCCTGCCCCTCATAGGGACAGCCGAACGTGGTGCAATACTGGAGACCCGCCTCCGGGTCCCCCAGCGTCTGGCCTTCCTTGACCCGCACCGCTTCGTCCGGGGACACCCCGCAGGAGGTGAGCACCACCAACGCCGCCGCGCCCAGGAGTCCTCTGATTGCCCATGGCATACGGGCCAACTCTGTAGCAGGCAGGCGCGCGATGCACGTCCGAAGGGCCTCCGGGCGCGCGCCACCGGACAGAGTGTCCCGAATAACGGTGTCGAATGTCCGTTGGAGGAGAGCACTCCCGCCGGACGAGTCAACCGACCAACTTCCAGGCTATGTACCCGTGTGTGGACGTCGCGGCCCGTCACCATCGTCAGCTTCTCCTTGTCCTCGTCCTCCTCGCCTTCTCGGCCGGGTGCGCCACCACCTCCTCGGGTGCCCAGGCACCGGACCAGCCCAAGGTGGTGGGGCTCGACATCCAGGGCACCGACCAGGTCAAGTCCTCCGACATCAAGGAAAAGATCGTCACCAGCAAGACACCCTGGTGGGAGCCCTTCAACCCCTTCGTCTCGCCGAACTACTTCGACCCCAACACGTGGCAGGCGGACCTCAAGCGCATCCTCCGCTACTACGAGTCCGAGGGCTTCTATCAGGCGAAGATCCTCTCCGAGGCGGTGCGGCCCAGGGGTGACGATGCCGTGGCGCTCGAGGTGAACGTGAGCGAGGGCCAGCCCACCCGTATCACCGCCATCGGCGTGACGGGCCTGGAGGCGCTGCCCGCGGCGCACCAGGAGAAGGCCCTGGAGGAGCTGCCCCTGGTGCAGGGCAACGTCTTCCGCGAGGAGGACTGGGAAGCGACGAAGGAGGCGGTGCAGCAACGGCTGCGCGAGCTGGGCTACGCCGAGGCGACGGTGGGCGGCGAGGTCCGGGTGGACGTGGTGACGCAGGGAGCACAGGTGGACCTGCGGGTGGAGCCGGGCCCGCGCTACCGCTTCGGCACCATCTTCGTGGCCACGGACGCCAATCCGCAGGTGAACCCGCGGCGCATCATCGAGCAGGCACAGGGCGCCGTGCACAAGGGGGACTGGTTCAGCGAATCGGCGCTGGCCGAGGCCCAGGCCCGCGTCTTCCGCATGGGCGTCTTCGGCGCGGTGAAGGTCAACCGCGGTGCGCCGGACCGCGACTCCCGCACGGTGCCGGTGGTGGTGGACGTGCGCGAGGCCCCCTTCCGCTCCATCCGCCTGGGAGGCGGCGTGGGCGTGGACGCGGCCCGGCAGGAGGTGCGCGCACTGGGCGAGTGGTCGCACCGCAACTTCTTCGGTGGCCTGCGCCGGCTCACCGTGGGCGGCCGGCTGGGCTACGCCTTCATCCCCAACATCACCGCCGCCTTCGACAAGATCGACATCGACGGGGATGGCGTCGGAGACGAGCCGAACATCACCACCCCGCACGGCCTCGTCGGCCAGCTCTACGTCCAGTTCGAGCAGCCGCGGTTCCTCGCCCGCGACCTGCGGTTGCAGGCATCCCTCACCGGGGAGCGGGGCCTCGAGCAGGCCTACAACTTCATTGGCGGGCGCGGGCGAGGCGGTGTCGTCTGGCAGCCCCACCCGGACTTCTCCCTCAACTCCAGCTACAACCTGGAGGTCTACCGGCTTCAGGGTCAGCGGGGCCTGCAGGACCAGACGACCGTCCCGCCCCTCGTGCTGGGCTGCCCGGCGGGCAACGGCCAGTTGGACACCTGTAACATCTCGGTGAGCTACCTCGAGGAGATCGCCGAGTGGGACCGCCGCAATGATCCGCTCGCGCCGAGCAGTGGCTACTACGCCGCGCTGTCCCTGCAGGGGGGTGGTGGACCGCTCCTGGGGGATTACACCTTCGGGCGCGTGCTCCCGGAAGTGCGCGGCTACATCAACTTCGGCCCGAAGGACCGCTTCGTCCTCGCGACGCGGCTGCGGATGGGCACCCTCCTGACCCCCGTCATCACCAACGAGACGGGCGAGCGCGTCCGGCAGGAGAGCGCCATCGTCAACCGCTTCTTCGCGGGAGGCGGCTCCTCCATGCGCGGCTTCAACGCCCGGCGGCTGTCGCCCATGAACAGGAGCAACCCGAGCGCGGAGCAGCCCTCCGACCAGGTCGTCCCCATCGGTGGCAACAGCCTCGTCGAGACCTCCGTGGAGCTGCGCTACAAGCTGTTCAAGGACGTGGAGCTCGCCGCCTTCCACGACTCCGGCCTGGCTGGCGCCGGCTCGCTGAACCTCGGTCCCCGCCAGGACGACATCCGCAAGGAGAGCGGCCGCATCTTCGGGGATTACCACTACCAGGCGGTGGGCATCGGCGTGCGCTACTTCACCATCGTGGGGCCCATCCGGCTGGACATCGCCCGACGGTTGAATATCGGCAAGCCCCTGCCCATCTTCGACCCCACGACGGGCCAGGCCGGCGAGACCGTCAACGGATTCAAGGACTGTTTCGGACTCGGAGCGAACAAGGGCAGTGACGGGAAGAGCGTCGCCGTCCCCTACGCGGGAGCCCCGGAAGGACTCTGCACGTTCTTCCTGTCGATTGGAGAGGCGTTTTGAGCAGCAGCGGCAGCGAATCGGGTCCCGCGACTCCCCCATCTCCTCGGCGCCGCCGGGGACGTTGGCTCCTCTGGGGCCTGCTCGGCTTCCTCGGGCTCGTGGTGGTGCTCGTGGCCGGCGCGCTCGTCTACCTGACGGGAGCCGCCGGTGAGGCCCGCGTGCGCGCCCTGGCCGTCGAGCAGGCGAACAAGCAGCTCTCTGGCCGCCTGGAGGTGGGGGGACTGGACCTGGGTCCGCGCTCCGCCGTCCTCACCGGGTTGAAGTTGTACGACCCGGAAGGGGAGCTGGTGGCGGAGGTGGAGCGGGTGGAGGTGCAACTGGGCCTCGCCCCGCTGCTGCGCAAGCACGTGGTGCTCCGCTCCGCGCGGGTGGAGCAGCCCCACCTCTACCTCCGTCAGGACGAGCGCGGCCTCAACCTCTCCCGTGCCATCGCCCCCCGGGAACCCAAGCCGGAGGAGCCCGCCAATACGCAGCGCGGCACCCTGCGCTTCACCCTCGAGGACCTCCAGCTGGAGAACGGCTCCGTCGACTACGTGGCCGAGTCGCCCGAGGGCAACCGCGAGGTGCGCCTGGACGACCTCGATGCCAACGGCGCCGCGGCCTGGGTGGCGGCCACCGAGGGGCTCGACGTGAAGCTCGACGCCACCGCCAGCCTCGCCCGTCCCACGGCGGGCCCGGTGCGCCTGTCCCTCGAGGGACAAGGTGAGGAGGGCAAGCTGAACGCCGACGTGGACTTCGATGCCCCCGGCCTCGGCCTCCAGGCCCGCGGCGGAATGGAGGGCGAGAACCAGGCGCACGCCGAGGTGCGCCACCTCACCCTCGGCCCGGAGTTGGCGCGCGCGCTCGTGCCCGCCTACCCCGTGGCCGTCCCCGTCACCCTCTCGGGCACCGTGGACCAGAAGGGGGACACGCTCCAGGTGGACCTGGGCGCCCGGGCCGCGGGTGGCACCGCCGAGGTGAAGGGCTCGCTGGACATGGAGCAACTGCGCACGGAGGGCCTCACCGCCCGCGTGCGCGAGCTGGACCTGGCAAAGCTGCTGGGCGGAGGACCGAGCACCCAACTCGCCGCGGACCTGCGCGTGACGGGGGGCGGCAAGAGCCTCGAAACGCTCCAGGGGACGGTGGATTTGACCATGCCGACCTCGCGCATCGCCGACCGGCCGCTCGGGCCGGTGGAGCTGCACGCGAGCGCGAACAACGGCCGCTTCGAGCTCTCCCAGCTCCAGGCGCAGGCGCCCGGCGCCAGCCTCACCGCGCGCGGCGGAGGCACCCTGGAGGACCTCCGCATCGAGGGCCGGCTCGTCGCCTCCAACCTGGACACCTTCGCCAACACCGTGGGCCGGTTGGGCAGCGGAAAGCCCCTGCCCCTGTCGGGCCATGGCGCCCTGGACTTCACCGTGTCCGGCTCCGCCCGCCAGCCCGCCATCGCCCTCTCGGGCGGCTTCGAGGCGCTCGCCTGGGCGGACACCTCCGTGACGGGCCTCGAGTTGGACGCGCGCGTGCCGGACGTCACCCAGCCCCTCACCGCGGACGCCACGCTCGAGGCCACCCGGCTGACCACGGCTGGCCGCACCTTCGAGGACCTGAAGGCCTCGCTCGCCACCCAGGGCCGGGCCCTGGAGGCCAGCGTGACCACCGGGGGCACGACGAACCTCCTCCTGTCGCTGCGGGGCACCGTGGACAAGGACAGCCAGGGCCTCGGCATCGACGCCCTCGCCCTGCGCTACCCCGAGGCCGGGTGGACGCTCCAGCGCCCCACGCACGTGAGCTGGGGCAACGGCGGCGTGGAAGTGGCGCCGCCTCTCACCCTCTCCTCCGGGCCCCAATCCCTCTCGCTGGCCCTGGCCATGGAGGGCGAGCGCATCACCGCGCGCACGGAGCTACAGGCCTTCGACCTCGGGCGGT
Source organism: Archangium lipolyticum (assembly GCF_024623785.1). Lineage (NCBI taxonomy): Bacteria > Pseudomonadati > Myxococcota > Myxococcia > Myxococcales > Archangiaceae > Archangium > Archangium lipolyticum. Next base: position 37,762 of record NZ_JANKBZ010000019.1, on the reverse strand, counting down.
TGCCCAAGGCGTTCCTTCCGCCCTCGCTCGACGTGGACGGACAGCTCTCGGGCCATGTGGCGGTGAACGGGCACATGTCCCGGCCAGACGCCGACCTGGACCTCACCCTGCGGGGTGGCCGCTACCAGCAGTACAAGGACCTGGACTTCGACCTGCGGGGCAAGTACCTGCGAGACCGCGCCACCGGCACCTTCGCCGCGAGCGCTCCCGCCGGCCGCGCCTCCGCCCGGTTCGACGTGCCCGTGCAAGGGCTGATGAAGCGCCGCCGCGAGCCCGTGAGCCTGGAGCTGACGATGGACCAGGTGGACATCGGCCCCGCGCTGCGCATGGCCGGGCAGCCCGAGTCCGCCACCGGCATCCTCTCCGGCTTCGTGCGGCTCCAGGGGCTGGCGAACGACCCGCGCCTGGAGGTGTCGCTGAAGGGCTCGCAACTGCGCTACTGGGGCGTCCCACCCCAGCAACCTCCACCGGTGGTGCTCGCCCCCGGCGCGCTCCCACCCGAGCTGCGCGGTGAGCCGCTGGGCTTCGAGCTCGTCGCTCGCTCCGACGACAAGGACGGCTCGCTCAGCGCGCGCCTGGACCTCCGCGGCATCGGCTCGACGGCCTATGCCGCGGTGGAGACGCCCTTCTCCCTGGGCCGGCTGATCTCCAACCCGCCCACCGCGTCCCAGTTCATGGAGACGCCGATGCGGAAGATGGAGGCCCACGTGACCGAGGCGCCGCTGGGGCTGCTGTCGCAGCTCGGCTTCGCCAGCCGGGCGGGCGGCCTGGTGTCCATGACGGCCAACCTCACCGGCCCCCTGCTCGCGCCCGTGGGCGAGCTGAAGGTGGAGGCCCGGCGGGCGACGATGAATGGCATCGAGCCCCTCGACGGCACCCTCACGCTGTATACGGACGCCTCCAGCGTGAAGCTCCAGCTCGTCGCGCGGCACGAGGCCTCGTTGCTGGCGGAGGTGGACGCTCTCATCGACGCGCCCATCGCCGCGCTGCAGGACCAGGAGGTGGTGGGACAGATACCCTTCAGGCTCCACGCGCGCAGCGGCCCCGTCCCCCTGCGGGAGCTGCCCGGCATGGCCTCGCAGCAGCAGACACCCTCCGCGCCCCAGCAACCACTCCAGGGCATCCTCTCCCTGGAGCTGGCCGCGAGCGGCACGCTGGATGACCCCAAGGTGGAGCTCACCTCCGGCATGCAGCAGCTCGGCGTGCGCCAGTTCGCGCTCGGCCAGGCGCGCCTGCACTACACCTACGAGGACACCCGCTCCGTGTTGGATGCGCTCCTCACCTCGCCCAATGGCGGCACGCTGCTGGTGAAGGGCCAGGCGAAGCAGACGCTCTCCCTGCCCGCGATGCGCCGGGGCGTGGACTTCACCCGCGCCCCCTTCGAGATGGACCTGGACGCGCGGCAGTTCGACCTGTCCTTCCTCTCCGGCTCGCAGATTCCCATGGTCCGCACCATCGGCGGCATACTGCAGGCGGACGCGCACATGGGCGGCACCATCGGGGCCCCCAGCTACCGCGGCACCTTCCAGTGGAAGGACGGCCGGCTCGCCCTCGATGGCTACGGCGACTACCGGAACGTGCAGGTGGCGCTCGACGTCACCGACAAGCACCTGGAGCTCACCGAACTCTCCGCCCGCAGCGGCTCCGGCACCCTGCGGTTCACCGCCCAGGCGGACCGGAAGACCACCGACGGCAGGAGCGGTCCGGAGAGCTACTACGATCTCACCGGCGAGGGGGAGATGAATGACTTCCCGCTCGTCTCCGACGACCAGCTGATGGCCACCCTCACCCTGCGCACCACGCTCAAGGGACTGGTGAGCGACAAGCAGGTCTACCTGAGCGACGTCTCCCTCCCCGAGGCGCACGTCAATCTCCCGGAGGAGAAGCGCAAGGACGTCCAGTCGATGGATCGCCCCGAGGGCATCGTCCTGGTGCGCAACGGGGTGGCGCTGGAACCGGACAAGCGCAAGAAGGCGCCCGCCGGCGGCGCCGCGCCCGGCACGGCCACGGGTGGAGCGGGCACGCAGGAGGAGTCGCAGCTCCGGTACGAAATCATCGTGAATGCCCCGAGGAACCTGTGGATCCACGGCACGGACATCAACGCGGAGATCGGCTTCGATCGGGGCCTGCGCGTGCAGTACCAGAACGACGAGCTCTCCCTGGGCGGCACGGTGAAGGTCCTTCGCGGCGAGGTGGAGGTGCTGGGCCGGCGCTTCACGGTGCAGAACTCCAGCTACGTGCGCTTCACCGGCCCACCGGCCCAGCCCTTCATCAACGCCACCGCCGAGTACGACAACGAGCGCGCGGGCGTGAAGGTGTTCGTCGCCATCCGCGGGCAGGGCAAGGACTTCACCATCAAGCCCACGAGTGATCCGCCGCTGCCGGAGACGGAGATCTACACCCTGCTGGCCACGGGCCGGCGCACGCTCCGGGCAGGCTCGGGCGCGTCGATGAACCAGGGACAGGTGGCATCGGTGCTGGGCTCGGTGCTGGCCTCGCAGGTGCGCAACGCGCTGGCGGCGAAGCTGCCGCTGGACGTGTTCACCCTCGAGGCCGGTGACGATGGCCTGGCGGGGACGCGGTTGGAGGTGGGCAAGTACCTCACGGAGAAGCTGTACCTGGGCTACAGCGGCCGCCTGGGGACTCCGCAGAACCAGTCCACCACCCGGCGGGAGAACGCCAACACCGTGCGGCTGGAGTACCAGTTCACCCCGAGCTGGGGCTTCCAGCTCGAGTACGGCGACCTCCAGGTGGGTGGCGCGGACGTCATCTGGAGCAAGGAGTACTGACGCCCTACTCCACCTTGCCCAGCAGGAAGGACAGCAGCAGCAGGGTGAGGACGACGGACGTCACCGTGACGAAGGCCCGGTCCCGCTGCCGTCCGAAGACGAGCAGAGAGAGGGCCACCCGCAGCACCGGGGTGGCCATCAGCACCAGCAGCCCCACCATCACGAAGGCCTGCCCCCGGGCGTTCATCGCATCCGCGAGTACGTCCGTCAGGTCATGAGGACCGCGCTCTGGAGCCGTGAGGCGCTGGAGTGCCTGCGCCGAAGAGAAGTAGTCACGGTGGTGGAAGAAGGTCAGCGACATGCCGAACGTCACCAACGTGAGGCTGACCACCACACCGGCGCGCAGCAGGTTGCTGATGAGCACCTCGGGACCCGCGCCCTGCTCCAACGCGCCCGCGGTAGCAGGGGAAGTCGAGACGGAAGGCTCCACGCTCACGGACTCACTCCCTTGCGCAGCATCTGGAAGGACACGCCCAGCAGCACCACCACGAAGAGGCCTCGCAGCCAGGAGCTCTTCACCTTGGTGAGGAAGTGAGAGCCGGTGAAGGCGCCCAGCACCACACCGGCGCATACGGGGCCAGCGATGAACGGGTCGATGTCACCGCGCGCGAAGTAGACGCCCGCGCTGGCCGCGGCGGTGACTCCAATCATGAAGTTGCTGGTGGCGGTGGACACCTTGAGGGGCAGGCCCATGGCCAGGTCCATCGCCGGCACCTTCAGTGCCCCCGAACCGATGCCCAGCAGCCCGCTCACCGTGCCCGCCGCGTACATGAGGCCCAGGCCCGTCAGGGGTCGGGTGACGCGGTAGGGAATCTCGCGTCCGGCCTCCTCGTCCCAGTAGCTGCCGTGCAGCCCCAGGCGGTCCGCGAGCGCATCGGGCGGAGGCGCTCCGGCCACGCACCTGCCACCGCGCAGCTTGCCCAGCATGGCGAGCGCCGAGTACCCCATCACCACGCCGAAGACGACGTACAGCCAGCGTCCGCTGATGACGCCCGCGAGCGAGGCGCCCGTCAGTGCCCCGGCGGTGGTGGCCAGCTCGAGGAACATGGCCACGCGCAGGTTGGTGAGCCGCTCACGCACATAGGCGGCCGCGGCGCCACTGGAGGTGGCGATGACGGACACGATGGAGGCCCCCACGGCGTAGCGGATGTCCACGCCGAGCAGCAGGGTGAGCACCGGCACGAGGATGAGGCCTCCTCCGAGTCCCAGGAGCGAGCCCATCAACCCGGCTCCGAGGGACACGACGAACACCACGACGGTGAAGAGGAAGGGCGTCACAGCGGTGGCGCCATCCTTCCGCCATCACCCCGGAGCGCGCAACGCGAGAACGTGCGACCGGATGCGCTCGGCTGGCTGACCGCTCTCCATGGAGAGACCCACCCGGGTCAGGCACCGCCTCCGACTCCGAGCCGAAGCACCACCCGCGGAAAGAAACGGCGCTTGATGGCTACGCCTCCCACGTGGAGCATCTGCTAGGGTGAACCGCAGAGGTCAACCACTCTGACACTACCATCACCCCTTCTCCTGGTGCTCCTCACCCAGTCCCTGGCGACCCCCTCGGCAGCGCAATCCCAGCCCTCCGCCCGAGAGCGCCAGGAGCGGCAGATCATCCTCCCCAGCAACCCGGACGAGCCGGTGCCGGAGGTGCGGGTGGCGGCCAACATCGCCACCTACCTGCGTTTCGACGCCCCCATCGACAGGGCCTCGGTGGAGGTAGAGGGGCGGGCAACGCGCTTCCGGGTGGTGGACACGGGGGATCGCACCCTCACCCTCGAGCCCGCGGTGGAGCCGGGCTCCGGAGAGAAGCTGGGCGTACGGGTGCGCTACAAGGACGGAGCCACCCCGGCGTATGCGACCTTCTCCCTCGTCTCCCACGCCTCGTTGGTGGACAAGGAGGTGCAGGTGGTGCGCCGCCCGCGCACCGTCGAGGCGCTGGAAGCGGCGCTGGCGGAGAAGGAGGCGGCGCTCGCGGCGCTCCAAGCCGCGAGTGGACCTGCCGGGCTCGTCTTCTCCGGGCGGCTCAACAGCGACGGTGTACAGGCCCGGCGCATGGAAATCCTCCCGGGTGCGCAAGGGGGATTGAAGGTGTTGAAAGGAGATGGGTATCGCGCCGGCCCCTGGGCGCTCGCCGTCATCCGTGTACGCAACCTCCCGGGGCAGAAGCCCTGGGAGCCAGGGGAGGCGAAACTCACCCGGGCGGACGGCACCCCGGTGAAAGTGCGCTCCGTGGACATGAACAAGGCGCAGCTCGCGCCCGGTGAGGAGGGCCTCGTGGCTGTAGAGACGGAGGCCCCTTTCTGGAAGGTGAGCGAGGCCCTCCACCTGGAGCTGCTCGACAAGAGTGGCCGCCGGCGCCTCTCCATCCGCGAAGTGAATCTGTAGGAGCGCTGACCCATGACGATGGAAGCCCTGCATCCGGACCATCTCAAACCCGGTCACATGGTGGGGCCCTGGCGCATCGTCCAGGTGCTGGGCCGTGGCGGCTCCTCCCGCGTCTTCATGGTGGAGCGCGACAACAAGCCCTACTCCTTGAAGATGGGGCTACTGCCTTTCTCCGAGGCCCGGGAAGAGCTCTCGGAGGAGGAGTACGTGGAGGAGAAGAGCGCCTACCGGCGACTGGCGCGCGAGGCGGCGGCCCTCTTCACCTACGCCTCCCACCCCAACCTGCTGCGCCTGCACGCGGTGGACTGCTGGCCCAGCCCCAGCAACGGCTACCCCTTCCTCGTCACCGACTACGTGGACGGGGACAACTGGCACGAGTGGCGCTGGCGCAGCCCTCCTCACGCCGCCAGGCTGGTGGACACCTTCTCCAGCGTGGTGCGCACCGTGGGGGTGCTGCACCAACGCGGCGTGTACCACCGGGACTTGAAGGCGGAGAACCTCCTCATCCGCCGCGAGGACGGCCGTCCCTTCCTCATCGACTTCGGCACCGTGCGTCTGCCTGGGACCCTCACCAAAACCATGGGCGTGCCCGAGGGCGTCATGCACCTGCTTCCGCCCGAGCTCCTGGCCTACACGCGCACCGAGGCGTGGAAGAAGGGCGTGCCCTTTCACGGGGGCGCTGCCGCGGACCTGTACGCCCTGGGGGTGCTGCTCTTCCAGGCCCTTACGGATTTGCACCCCTTCAACCCCGAGTTGCCGGACGAGCAGCTGGTGGCCGCCATCGCCACCGTGTCCCCAACAGCGCCCCACCTCCTCAACCCCTTGGCACCGCGCGCCCTCAGCGGCATCGCCATGAGGCTGTTGGAGAAGAAACCCGAGGACCGGTACCCCAGCACCGGGGCACTGCTGCAGGCGTTGGAGCAGGCAGCCGAGCAGGAGAGGAAGTCAGCCGCCTGGAAGGTGCCGCTCTTCGAGGCCGAGCAGGGCCCGGTGGAGCCAACGCCCCATGAAGAGGTGTCTCCGCAGGCCCAGTCGCCCGAAACGGCGCGCGCGGCCCCGGAGGAGGCTCCGCAGCCGCAGGAGGCCCCGGCTACTCCTGGCAGTCCCCGGCGCGCAAGGTGGCCCCGGGTCCTCCTCGTGGGCCTGACTGTGGTCGGCCTTGTCTTGTGGCTGGCACGCTCCACACTCGCGGCCCCACCCGAGGCGCTGCCGCCTGGGTCTGGCCGCTCCGAGAAAGGAAGCCCGCCCGTGTCCACCACTCCCCCCTCCACCTCCTCGAGTTTCCTCGCCGCCTGGCTGTGCGCTGTCGTCGGCATCGGCTGCCCCGCCGCCCAAGTGAAGCCTCCGGAGCCCATGGACTGCCCCAAGGAAGCGGCCGAGGCCATGTTCCAGGAGTTGAAGGTTCGGACGGCCAGCCCTCTTCAGGCCGTCGTGGACATCAACCAGCCCGGCGATACCAGCGAGGTGGGCATCTACCAGGACGGCCCCGTCATCGGACGCATCACGGAGGGAGACGGCAACCTGCCCGAGGGGACGTTGCTCCACGGCCGCCTCTGGACGGGCCCCGGCATCTACGACATCGCCGGGGATGTGGAGCGCCCGGCCGTCCTGGGCCGCTACACGCTGGCTGTGCTGCCCGATGGGCGGAAGTACCCCGTGTGCATCGTGTTGGGAGACAGGGACGGGCGTGTGCCCAAATGGGAAGGCTCCAAGGAAGGGGCTGCCGTGCTGAACCGCGAGTTGCCGGTGAGCGCCGTCCCACGCTGGCCGTGAAGCTGCCTGAGTCTCAGGGATATGCTTTCGGCCCAAGAGCTCAACGTGCGGGATGAGAAACTGCTCGCGCGCGAGGTCATCCGGCTCTGCTTCTACCTACCGCATGACCATCCGGACATCGCCTCGGGTGTGAGTCTCGCCCTCGACAGCTACATGCGGGCCGTCGACGAGGCTTCCGAGATGATCAACGAAGCGTTCGTCGATGATGACGAGGGCGGCCCTCTTTCAGCTGAACGGTGGAACGAAGTCCGCCAACGCCTCCGGCCCGAGCGTCACTGGCGCTTCGCCGATGACTACAGCGAGGCCTACGCCCAGCGAGTGGAGAAGAGACGCTATGAAACGCAAATCTTCCTCGGAGGCGAGGAGGGGAACGGCTACAGCTTTTGTTACCGGGCTCGCATCCCATGGCGCTCACCTGAGCTCACCCAGGTGAGCGTACTGACGGCGACGCTTCCCACCGAGTACCTGGAGGCCCATGGTCCGACGAGCGTCGCCGGGCTCGCTCACGCCCTGGCTTCACAGCTTCGGTTCGCCACGGGCCACGCGGGGCTTTCACTCCAACTCCATTGGCCCTCGCACTCCACGGATGACGCCCTTCGCGCCGCGGCGTTTCGTCATCCTGGCTTCGACCTACGCCCGACCTGGCAGTGGGAGGAGGATGTCGGCCTCCATGTCGATGGGGTCCACTGGCTGAACTTCTTCGCTCCGCCCGTGCTCGAAAAGCTCGGTGGAGTGCGGGGCCTCGAAGAACGGCTCCGCTCCCCCGGAGTGACTGTCCAGGAACTCGTGGACGGCCGCGTGGTCGTCACCCTCGGAGAGTGGCCCGAAGCTGGCGACCTGCACCAGGGACAGACCCTTCCTGCCTACCGGGAGCTCGCGCACGTCCTCGAACCCTTGCTCGAGCCGCTGCACAAGGCCTCGCCAGTCACCTGGATGGCCGCGGGAAATTCGTCCCTGCGCTTCACCGAAGACGAGGCGCTCAGGTGGTGGCGCCGGTTCCTCGACTGACACGACAGGAGTAAGTTCTTTCAGAGGGGCTCTTGCGAAGAGAGCGGGGCACCTTCCAGCCGCGGAGCGTGCCGACTGGTCCGACCATCGGACCAGTTGCTCCCGAACGTGACCGGAACCACCCCCTGAAAGAACTTAGTTCGGATGGCTTAGCCAATCAGCGCCCCGCTGGCCGTAGGCAGTCCAGTTCCAGGTCCAGCAGGAAGGACAGGAAGGCGTTGTCGCCCACCGCCGCGCGAGCCTCCTGCACCCGCGCCCGCGCCGCGTCCCACGAGCCCTCGCGCTTGAGCCGCGTGGACTCCAGCACCCGCCGGTTGGCCTCCAGCTCGCGCGAGAGCCGCCCCGCATCCAGCTGCTCCGCCCGCGCGAGCGCCGGGGGCTGCGCCAGCGCGAGCATCGCCTCCGGGTCGAAGGGCTTGTCCGCGTTGAAGAGGAAGTACTCCACCGCCGGCTCGTCGTCCGTCACCGGCTGGTAGCCTTGCGTCCAGCGCCGCAGCGCCTCCGTGCCCGCCACGTACGTCCCCATGAGGCCATAGGGTGAGGTGAAGCCCACGTCCGCCAGCGAGCGCGCCACCGAGGCCTGCGCCCACCGGGCCTCCCAGCCCGCCACATCCACCGCCAGCGGCCGGTCCGACGCCACCAGCACCGCCTCGTAGTCCGAGGGAATCCACAGCGTCACCTCGGGGAAGACCTCCAGCAGCGAGACCACCAGGCCCCGCGTCAGGTTGTCCGGCTGCTGCTGCAGGGGGATCCACTGCGCCAGCACCCCACCCTGAGCCAGCCGCTGCTTCACCTGCTGGTAGAACTCGGTGGTGTAGAGGCTCACCACGCCCGCGGAGCGGGGCGGCGGCGGCTCGAAGGAGATGACGTCGTAGCGGCCCTGCGTGGACAGCAGGAAATGGCGCCCGTCATCGAACACCACGTGCGCCCGCGGATCCTCCGCCACGCCGTGGTTGTGCTCGGCGAAGTGCGGCGCGGCGGCCAGCACGTCCGGGTTGGTGTCCACGATGGTGAGCGAGGCCAGCCCCGGGTGGCTCGCGAAGGAGCCCGCCGTGCTTCCCGTGCCGAAGCACACCTGCAGCACCTGCTTCGGCTCCGGGTGCAGCAGCATGGGCAGGTGCGCCAGCGTGGCCATGTAGCGCTTCCTCGGCAGCGCCGTGTTCGCATACGACACCGAGCCGAACAGCAACTGCTGGTGACGGAAGCTCTTCTCCCGGCACCCCGGACCACACGCGTACAGGCCCGAGTCACACACGGACGCGGTGTCGTACTCGAGCACCGCCAGCGACCCGTCCACGCCTTCGCGCACGAAGCGCACCCGCGAGTCCGAGTGCTCGGCGAAGGCGCGCACCAGCAGGTCTCCCGGTACCATCACCACCGCCACCGCGAGCAGCGCCGCCCCGGCCCACATGCTGCGCCGGGCGCTCGGCCGCGCCTCGGTGTCCAACACCTGCACGCCCAGCGCGAGCGCCATGTTGAGCGCGCACACCCCCACGAACGTCCACTGCGTCCCCACCGCCGGCACCAGCACGAAGCCCACCAGCAGCGAGCCGACGATGCCGCCCAGTGTATTCACCGAGTACAGCAGGCCCACGTTGCTGGCGGCGCTCGCCACGTGCCGGGTGGTGAGCTGCACCACCAGCGGGAAGATGACGCCGATGAGCGAGGCGGGCACGAGGATGACGAGCGCCGCGTGCAGCAGCATGCCGACGTAGACGGCGTTGGGGCCCCAGCCGCCCACCAGCCCGGAGAGCACCTGGCTCACCGGGCGGGACATGCCCAGCAGCGCCAGGGACAACAGGCCCGCGAAGGAAAGCATCGCCTCCACGGAGACGAAGAGCTCCAGCTCACGCACCCGCCCGGCCAGCCGCAGCGAGTAGACGAGCCCTCCGATGACGAGCCCCAGCAGGAACGTCACCAGGAGGATGGTGAAGGCATACGTGGAGGAGTCCAGCGAGGTGGAGAGGACGCGGAACCAGAGCACCTCGTAGGAGATGGACGCGAAGCCGCACAGCGCGAAGGCGGTGACGAGCAACGTGCGGCGCGCACCGTGGAAGGCAGCGGAAGCGTCGGGAGCCGCCTCGGCGGGGGTGGACGCGCTGGCGGGAAGGGGCTCGGGGCGCAGCCGCAGGTGCAGGAGGAACACGGCGAGCCCCACGAGCAGGTTGAGCCCCGAGGCGATTGCCGCCGTGCGCCACAGCCCCACCGCGCCGATGAGATAGAAACCCGCCAACCCGCAGCCGAGCGCCGCGCCCAGGGTGTTGAGGGCGTACAGCACACCGAAGGAGCGCCCCAGCCCCTCCAGCTGACGCGCCACGAAGCGCACGAGGACGGGCAGTGTGCCCCCCATGAAGAAGGTGGGCGGCAACACCAGCAGGAAGGCCAGCACCCCGCGCACCGGCAGCGGTCCTCCACCCGGCAGGCCCAGCGCGGAGAGCCACTCGGGCAGGGTGGCCAGCACATGGGTGATGCCCAGCGCGAGCACGCCCGTGGCGGCCTCCAGCAGCCCGTAGGCCAGCAGCGGGCGGCTCAACCTGTCCGCGAGCCGCCCCAGCGCGAGACTGCCCAGGACGAGCCCCGCCAGGAAGGCGGACACCACCAGGCTCGCGGCGAACGTGGTGTGGCCCACCACCAACGTCAGGTAGCGGACCCAGATGACCTCGAAGACGAGCCCGCTCATGCCGGAGGCGACGAAGAGCAGACCCACGGCGGCGAACACTCTGGCGGAGATGCGATTCACGGGAGGCGCGAGTCTACCCCGAGACCCGCCTCCGCGCCTCACCGCCCCGGGCCACGCCCGTTCTTCATGAGGTTCATCCGCTGCCGGGCACCCCGGTGCCGCGGGTCGAACCGCAACGCCTCCTCCAGCCGGTCCCTCGCCCGCACCATGTCACCCTGGCGGGCGTAGGCATCGGCCAGCAGCACCAGCACCTCGGCGTTGTACGGCTGAAGGTCCAGCGAGCGCTCCAGCTCGCGGATGCCGGTGGCCAGGTCGCCCCGGCGGAACGCCATCTGGCCGAGCACCACGTGTGGCACCGGCAGCCCCTCGGAGTCGGGATGGCGCGCCAGTTCCTCCAGCGCCGCGGTCCCGCGCGCGTCCCCCACGCTGGCGAGCGGCACGGCGGCGGCCTGGCGCACCCAGAGCGACTTGTCCTTCAGCAGTGGGGCGAGCGTGTCCGCCACTTCACGCGTGCCCGTGGAGGCCAGCGCCTCGGCGAGCTCCGAGCGCAGCGTGGAGTCCGTCGCCGTGGCGAGCGCCGCCTTCAGCGCGGGCACGGCGTCCTTGCGGAAGCGCTGGGCCAGCAGTTGGGCCGCCACGCCACGTAGGGTCGGAGCCTCCTTCTTGTCCGCCAGCACCTGCTCCAGCGGCTGGCGGCTGGCCGCGGCGGTCTTCTCGGCGATGGCGTCCGCCAGCCGCATCCGCCGCGCCTGCCGCTGCTTCGCCTTCGGCCACCACTTCTCCATCGCCGCCACCATCGACTCGGGCGAGGCCTTCTCGTGCGTGTGGCACGCGTTGCACGCGTTGGGAATGCCGTGCTTCACCGTGTTCTGGGGCACCGGCACGTCGAGGGCGTGGTCCGCGAAGTGGTCCAGCACGCCCGAGATGGTGGGCGGCATGTGGCACGCCAGGCAGTCCCGCGCCTCCGCCGAGGCGTGGTGCGTGTGCTTCTCGCCCTCGGCGAACACCTTCGCGTGGCAGCCCTGGCAGCTCGCGGAGCCCACCGTCACGCCCTGGGCGAGGTGCTTGGGCTGCTTGACTTCATTGGCCGCGTGCTCGCCGTGGGGCGCGGTGTGGCAGGTGAGGCAGGTGGCGCCCCCCTGCAGGTGGCACCGGGACTGGGAGAGGGCCTGGTACTCGAAGCTGGACGTCTTGGGGCGCCCATCATCGAAGTAGTCGCCGGAGCGCTGGTTTCCGAGGGTGACCACCATGGGCTGGTAATGGTCCTCGTACGAGTCCCCCGGGTGGAAGCGGTGCCGCGCATCCAGCAGGGGGAAGAGCGTGCGGTGCGGCCCGTGGCACTGCCCGCACACGGCCAGCTCCTCGCGCGGCGGCAGCTTCGCCGGCTGGACGATGTCCTTCTTCAGTTGCGTCTCCGCGTGACGCGCGCCGGGGCCGTGGCAGCTCTCGCAGGCCACGCCCGGGTCCGCGAAGCCGGTGCTCCACTGGTGGGCCTGCCGGTCGTACGTCGCGTTGAGGCCGGTGACGTGGCAGTCCAGGCACGAGTGCTGGGCGTTGCGCTGCCAGTTGGACCAGAAGAAGGGATGGTCCGTCGTCAGCGCCCCCTGCTTGGTCTCGGAGTAGTCCACCCACTCGCCCTTGCCGGTGACGTGGAAGTAGATGGGCAGCACCTGCCAGCGGCCGTCGGGCATGACGGTGACGGGATCCTGCATCCGCTTGCCGCCCACCACCCAGTGCACGGGGTACTCGAAGGTGCCACCGGTGGGCCCCCGCGTGCTCATGAAGGAGTGCTCGTCCCTCCGCGACATCCACGCCTCGCTGGACTCGCCCTTGAAGTGCGTCTGGGAGAAGTCACCCACCACGTAGCGCGGGGTGGCCTCGGAGAGCGCACGGGCATGCCAGTCCTTGCTCCACGCGGCGTGCTCGTCGTCATGGCACTCGGCGCACTTCTCCGAGCCGACATAGCCGGTAGCGGAGGACTGAAGCTTCACCGTCACCTGGGGCGCGGGCGGGGCGGGGCGCACGGCCGCTCCCGTCGAACCGATGGGCGCGGCGGGCGGGGCGTTCGGCGCGGCCGGGCGCCAGATGACGGCCCCGGCGGCCAGGAGGAGCACGACGGCGACCGCGAGGGCGAGCGTACGGGAGCGGAACATACGAGGGGGGGCCGCGAGCGAGAGGGTACTACCGGCACGCTACATCAACATCGAGCGCCCTGCTGTGACAGGGCTTCCATCTCACCGGACCGGGAGGCCAGCGCGGGCCAGTTCGTGCAGCGTGGACTTCAACTCCTCGAGGTCCACGGGCTTGTCCAGCACCGCTTTCACCCCGAGCTTCCGAGCCTCCTCACGCGTCTCGTCGTCGGTGAAGGCCGACAGGATGACCACCGGGCAGGCAAGACCACAGGCCCGCGCCTGGACGAGCACCTCCAGCCCGGTCCGCCCCGGCATCCGCACATCCGAGAGGATGAGATCCGGCGCCAGCAGGGGGCCGCCGAACACCTGGGTCAGGGACACGTAGTCCGACAATTCGAAGCCGTCCTCCAGTGCCACCACGGCATAGCCGGCCCTCGCCAGTGTCAGGGTGAGGAGCGCACGCATCTCGTCATCATCCTCGGCCAGGAGGATGCGCGGCGGGCGGGGTTCGGTCGGCAAGGGAGGCATCATGGCGAAGGACCCGAACGAAAAGTCAGCTGCCTCTTCACAGCATGACCCATGCCAGCACGCCGTCCCTCCCACGCGATGCGTCCCTTCGGGAATGACGCGGGGCAAGCCGCCCCATGGGGCATTCTGCCCCGAGTCCGTCTTCCCATCTTCCGACCATGGACCCCGGTGGGCGCGCGCGTTGTAGTGGATGAATGAAGCTCGCCCGGAAGATCACCCTCGCCCTGGTCCTGCTCGCCTTCGCCGTCATCGCAGGGCTGGAGACCGTCGAGGTGCAACGCGAGCTGGCCCGCTCGGCGCTGGACATGCGCAACGATCACCGCCTGCTCGGCTACACGGTGGGCGGCTCGTTCGTCCGGACCTGGGAGCTGGAAGGCGAGGAGGAGGCCCGGGCGGTGCTCGCGGACGCCAACCGCCTCCAGGAGCAGGTGCGGCTGGGCTGGCTGTGGCTGGACATGCCGGAGGCGGCACGTCTCCCTCCCGTTCAGCTCCAGGCGCTGCGCTCCGGGTGGGACACCTCCTTCGAGGACCAGCAGCAGGAGACCGGCCTGCTGCGCTCCTTCACCCCCATCATCGTCGGGGAGCGGCGGGGAGCCATTGAAATCACCGAGCCCCTCACCGAGCAGCGGCAGCACGTGCGCCAGACGGTGGTGGGCACGGCGGTGGCCACCGGTGCCATCACCCTGGCCTTCCTGCTGGTGGCCATGGCCATGGGCAGAAGGCTGGTGGGCCGTCCGGTGGAGCAACTGGTGGGGCTCGCGCACCGCATCGGCCAGGGGGAGCTGGGGGCGCGGGTGTACCTCACGCAGAAGGACGAGCTGGCCACGCTCGCCGAGGCGATGAACCGGATGGCCTCCGGACTGGCCACGGCGCGCGAGCAGGTGGCGGCCGAGACGGCGGCGCGACTGGCCATGCTCGAACACCTGCGGCACGCGGACCGGTTGGGCACGGTGGGCAAGCTCGCCTCCGGCGTGGCCCATGAGCTGGGCACTCCGCTCAACGTGGTGCTCGGCCGGGCGAAGATGATCGCCTCCGGCGAGGCCGAGGGAGACGAGACGAAGGAGTGCGCCCGCATCATCTCCCAGCAGGTGCAGCACATGACGGCCATCATCCGCCAGTTGCTGGACTTCGCCCGGCGGCGCACGCCCCGGCGCGCTCCAGAGGACCTGAGCGAGCTGGTGGAGCGGACGTTGTCGCTGCTGCGGCCCATGGCGACGCGGCGCAACATCGTCCTCACCCACGAGGCGCCGGGGCCGGTGAACCTGGAGGTGGACGCCGGGCAGATTCAACAGGCCCTCACCAACCTGGTGGTCAACGGCATGCAGTCGATGAAACGCCCGGGCACGCTGCGGATCCGGCTGGGGAGGGAGCGCGCCCTGCCCCCGGCGGACCTGGGGGGACCGGAGCGCGAGTGGGTGCGGGTGGACGTCACGGACGAGGGCGAGGGCATCTCTCCGGAGGTGCTGCCCCGCATCTTCGAGCCCTTCTTCACCACCAAGGACGTGGGAGAAGGCACGGGCCTGGGCCTGTCTGTCTCCTATGGACTCATCCGGGACCATGGCGGCTGGATTTCCGTGAGCAGTGAACCCGGACGCGGTAGTTGCTTTTCCATCTTCCTCCCACTCGAGGCGAAGGAAACAGAGGAGGCCAAGGCATGAGCGCGACGAAGGGCCGCATCCTGGTCGTGGAGGACGAGCGCGAGATGCGGGCGCTGTTGGAGAAGGGGCTGGCGCGCCGGGGCTTCGAGCCCACGGTGCGAGGCAGCGCGGACGAGGCCTTTCCCCTGTTGGAGACGGAGGACTTCGACACCGTCCTCACCGACATGAGGATGCCGGGCATGGACGGGCTGGAGCTGTGCGAGCGCATCGTCCTCAACCGCCCGGACATCCCCGTGGTGGTGGTGACGGCCTTCGGCAGCCTGGAGACGGCGGTGGCAGCCATCCGGGCCGGCGCGTACGACTTCGTCACCAAGCCGGTGGATCTGGACGCACTGGTGCTGGTGCTGGAGCGGGCGGTGCAGCACAAGGCACTGCGCGAGGAGGTGCGGCGGTTGCGCCGGGCGCTGGGCGGCGTGTTCGCGGACGGGGGCGTGGTGGGCGAGAGCCCGGCGCTGCGCCGGGTATACGAGCTCATCGACCGGGTGGCGGACTCGGACGCCTCGGTGCTGGTGACGGGTGAGAGCGGCACCGGCAAGGAGGTGGCCGCCCGGGCGCTGCACGCGCGTGGCCGGCGCGCCTCGGGGCCCTTCGTGGCCATCAATTGCGCGGCCATGCCCGAGGCCCTGTTGGAGAGCGAGCTGTTCGGCCACGCCCGGGGCGCCTTCACCGACGCCAAGGCGGCGCGCACGGGCCTCTTCGCGCAGGCGAACGGCGGCACCCTCTTCCTGGACGAGGTGGGGGAGATGCCCCTGTCGCTCCAGCCCAAACTGCTGCGGGCGCTGCAGGAGCGAACGGTCCGCCCGGTGGGAGGGGACACCGAGGTGCCCTTCGACGCGCGCATCGTCGCCGCCACCAACCGCGACCTGGAGCTGGCCGTGGAGGAGGGCCGCTTCCGCGAGGACCTGTACTACCGGCTCAACGTCATCGGCCTGGAGCTGCCTCCGCTGCGGGCCCGGGGCAACGACGTGCTGCTGCTGGCCCAGCGCTTCCTGGAGCATTTCGCCACGCGCAGCGGCAAGCGCGTGGTGGGCCTCACCCCCGCCGCGGCCCAGCGCCTGCTGGCCTACACCTGGCCCGGCAACGTGCGCGAGCTGCAGAACTGCATCGAGCGCGCCGTGGCCCTCACCTCCTATGAGGAGCTCACCGTGGAGGACCTGCCGGAGCGCATCCGGGACTACCGCGGCCACAGCAACTCCGGCCAGGAGAACGACGTGTCCGAGCTCGTCTCCCTCGAGGAGATGGAGCGCCGCTACATCCAGCGCGTTCTGGAGGCGGTGGGCGGCAGCCGGACGCTGGCCTCGCGCATCCTCGGCGTGGACCGCAAGACGCTCTACCGCAAGCTCGGCCGCCGCAACGCCGGGGCCGCCGAGGACAAGGACGAGAAGTCCTCCACCTGAGCAGCTCCCCCTTCCCTTCCCACCCCCCAGGAGAAGCCATCATGAACACGACCCCCAACCGCTATGACCTCTGGGCGCCGGAGACGCGCGCCAACCCCCTGCCCCTCTACGCGCGCATGCGGCGGGAGGCCCCCGTGGTCCGGCTGTTCGATCCCACCCTGCAACAGCCGGTGTGGGTGGTGACCCGCTACAAGGACGCGGTGGAGCTGGTGCGCGACCCGCGCTTCACCAAGGCCGTGGAGAAGCTCCCCGAAGACTCGCCCAACCGGAAGATGCGCACCGCCGATATGGAGGCCATCAACCAGCACATGCTCTCGGCGGACCCTCCGGACCACACGCGCCTGCGCTCCCTGGTCTCCAAGGCCTTCACCCCGCGCCGCGTGGAGGAGCTGCGCCCACGCGTCGCCGAAATCGCCAGCCAGCTCCTGGACAAGACGAAGGCCCAGGGCTCCATGGACCTGCTGGACGCCTTCGCCTTCCCGCTGCCCATCACCGTCATCGCCGAGCTGCTCGGCGTGCCGGTGGAGGACCAGGACCGGTTCCGGGACTGGACGACCACCATCATCAGCCCGCCGTCGGCTGGGAACCTCGAGCCGATGCGGGAAGCGGGCAGGCAGTTCATCCAGTACTTCCAGCAGTTGCTGGTGCGGCGCCGGACGGACCCCCGGGACGACCTGCTCACCGCGCTCATGTCCGTGGAGGAGCAGGGGGACCGGCTCTCGCCCCAGGAGCTGATGAGCATGCTGTTCCTGCTGCTGGTGGCGGGCCACGAGACGACGGTGAACCTCATCGGCAACGGTGTCTGGGCACTGCTGAACCACCCGGAGCAGTTGGAGCGGCTGCGCGCCAACCCGGCCCTCATCGAGTCGGCGGTGGAGGAGATGCTGCGCTACCGCGGCCCGGTGGAGACCACCACCCATCGCTGGGCCGCACAGGACACCGAGTTCCATGGCCAGGTGATTCCCAAGGGGGAGACCATCCTCGCCTCGCTGCTGGCGGCCGACCACGACCCCGAGCAGTTCCCGGAGCCGGAGCGGTTCGACATCACCCGCGAGCCCAACCGGCACATCGCCTTCGGCTTCGGCATCCACTTCTGCCTGGGAGCGCCCCTGGCGCGGCTCGAGGCAACCATTGCCATCAACCAACTGCTGGAGCGCATGCCCCGTCTGCGTTTCGGTGTGGACCCGTCCGAGCTGCGCTGGCGTGACGGCATCCTCGTGCACGGCCTGCAGCGCCTGCCCGTGGCCTTCTAGGCAGCGGGCGGAGCCGTCGTTACGGCGCCACGTGGCACCGCCGCGGCCCACCCGCGCGATGCTCCAGCGCTGGCGGGCCCGAGAAGCGGCAGGGCAGCGCCACGCGAGCGGGCGTGGGCTGCACCACCGACAGGCCGGCACCGAGCATCGCGGAGCTCCCCCAGCCCCACACGGAGCCATCCGCGCGCACCGCCAACGCGTGGACGCTGCCCGCCGAGATGGCCACGGCGTCCGTGAGGCCCACCACCTGGACCGGAGAGGACCGGGGCTCGCTCGTCCCATCTCCGAGCCCGAAGAGATTGTTTCCCCAGGCCCAGACGGAGCCATCCTCGCGCAGCGCCAGCGAGGAGTCTCCTCGGGCCTCCAGGGAGACCACGCGCGAGAGGCCCGGTACCGGCGCTGGTGTGGCACGGGAGGCCAGGGAGCCATCGCCGAGCTGGCCCTGGGAGTTGCCACCCCAGGCCCAGACGGAGCCATCCTCGCGCAGCGCCAGCGCGTGGTAGGTACCGGCCGAAATGGCCACCACGTCCGAGAGACCCGGCACCGGAGCGGGCTGTGTCCTCGAGGAGGGCGACCCGACCCCAAGCTGGCCCTGGGAGTTGCCACCCCAGGCCCAGACGGAGCCATCCTCGCGCAGCGCCAATGAGTAGAAGGGGCTGGCCGAGACGGCCACCACCTGGTCCAGCCCGGCGGTCTGGACCGGGCTCATCCGCGGCTGTGTCGTCCCGTCACCGAGCTCTCCCTTGGAGTTGGAGCCCCAGCTCCACACGGAGCCGTCCGCGCGCACCGCCAGCGAGTGGGACCCACCTGCCGAGAGGGCCACCACGTCCGTGAGGCCCGCCACTGGCACCGGCGCGACACGGTAGGTTCTGGTCCCATCGCCGAGCTGGCCGTAGGTGTTGTTGCCCCAGGCGCGGACGGAGCCGTCCATGCCCAACGCCAGCCAGTGGGTGTCACCGGACGAGACGGCCTTCACGCTCGTGAGGCCCGCCACCTGGGCCGGTTCCGAGCCCCAGCTCCAGACGGAGCCATCCTGCCTCACCGCCAACGAGCGGGACGGGCCGGCCGAGAGGGACACCGCGTCGGTGAGCACCCGCGTCTGGATGGGGGTGAGCTGCTGATCCGTTCCCGTGCCGAGCGCGCCCCCCGAATTGTTTCCCCAGCTCCACAAGGTGCCATCCCGGCGCAGTGCCAGCGAGAAGCCGTCGCTCACCGAGAAGGCCCTCACGTGGTCCAGCCCCACCTGGACCGGGCGGATGCGCAGTTGCATCGTCCCATCACCGAGTTGGCCCCCGGTGTTCTGTCCCCAGGCCCACAGGGTGCCATCCCGGCGCAGCGCCATCGAATGGAAGAAGGCATCATCCACGGCCACCATGTCCGTGAGGTCCTGCACCGGGTGGGGCGTGGCGATGTAGTTCTCGAGTCCATCCCCCACCATGTCCAGGGGATCCTCGCCCCAGAACCACACGGTGCCGTCCTGGCGCACCGCCAGCGCGCGCTGGCCATGGGTGGCGAGGGCCACCACGTCCGTCAGTCCCGGCACCGCGGCGGGTCGAGCCCTGTAGGACGGAGCCGCGGTCCCGAGCTGGCCATCGAGGTTGTCGCCCCAGGCCCAGACGGAGCCGTCCGCGCGCAGCGCCAGCGAGAGGTACCCACCGGCCGCGACCGCCACCACTTCCGTCAGGCCCGGCACCACCGAGGGCTCGCCCCGGAAGGTGGGCCAGGACTCCGGCTCCACCCCGAGCTGGCCCCGGAAGTTGTCGCCCCAGGTCCAGACGGAGCCGTCCGCACGCAACGCCAGCATGTGACGTTCACCGGCCGCGACCGCCACCACGCCCGTGAGGCCCGGTACCACCGCGGGCTCGGGCCGGGAGTACGCGGACATCGGCTCCACCCCGAGCTGGCCCGCGTCATTGGACCCCCAACTCCACACGGAGCCATCCACGCGCAATGCCACGGAATGGAAATCACCGGCCGCGACGACGATGACTCCATCGAGTCCCGGCACGCGCACCGGGAGGGAGTGCTTCTTGTAGTTCCCATCCCCCAGCTGGCCAAAGGCATTGGACCCCCAGCCCCACACGGAGCCATCCGGAGCGACCGCCAGCGAGTGGGCGCTCCCGGTCGCGAGCAGTCCCTGACCGGCGAGGGCCCGTCCGCTCCACATCATCATACAAATGGCCAGCAGGAGCCGCGTCACACCGGCGCCAGCGCGCATGCGCTCTCTTCTCATTGAATGGTGACCTTCGGGTTGGTTGGGCGTTTCGAGCGCCGCAACGCATGAGCAGAAACCGTGCCCACGCCTGGCTGCTCGCGTCCGCTCCAGTTCCCGGGGAGTTGCGCACGGCACCTCGCGGGGGAATGACGAAACGCGACACCGGGTGACGAATCACGGCAGGATGGGCGGCGCATGCCCATTTCGTGTCCACGCTGCCAACAGGCCATCACCCCCGGAGCCACCTCCTGTACCCACTGTGGCGCCCCGCTGCTCATCGAGGTAGCCCCAGGCGGCGCGGAGCCGGCATGCGCCGCCCACCCCACGCTGCGCAGCCTCGCCATCTGCGACAGGTGCGGTGCGTTCGCCTGCGCCATGTGCCTGCGCGTCGACTCCCGGGGACAGGTGCTCTGCGATCGCTGTCACGGGCGCGCGCCGGAAGTCCCGCTCCCGTGGGACAGGCGCCAGGAGCTGGGCACGTTCATGGCCTTCTGGAAGACTTTCGTCGAAGTGCTGCTGCGCCCGGGCAACCTCTCCGCGGTCCGGTCCGAGGGGAGCGTGGGCAGCTCGCTGCTGTTCGCGCTGCTGTGCTCCCTGCCAGGCTGCATCATGACCGGCGTCACCTACCTGGGCATGTTCACCTTCATGAGCCGGCTGTTCCCGACGCCGGACACGGACCCCGACACGGAGCGGATATTCCAGTGGGCGGGGGTGGCCACGTTCGCCTTCCTCGTGCTCATCGGTCCCCCGCTGACCCTGGCCTTCACCCTCCTGAATACGGGCGTGGACCACCTCGTCCTGCGCATGGGCGGCATCACCCGGGACTTCACGGTGACGCTCCGGGCCAACGCCCTGTCCCAGGCCCCCATGGTGCTCGGGGGAATCCCCTTCATCGGCGCGCAGGTGGCGCCCTTCTGGATGCTGGTGGCGCGCGTCTTCGCCTACCGGGGGCTGCACCAGACGACCTGGGGCGTGGCGACGGCCGGTGCCCTGGCCGCGCCACTGACCTTCTGCATGCTGTGTGGCGGTAGCTACATCGCGCTCTTCCTGTTCGCGATAGGCCGCTCGTAGCTCACAGCGCGTAGGTGGCGTAGCAGGTCCCCACCGGGCCGCTGCCCGTGCTCGGCGCGTTGGGCGCGGACAGCCACGCGCCCTCGGAGCCACACTGGTGCCACTGCAGGTCACCACTGGACTGCACGCACGTGCGCGCCGGCACCGACCGGCCCAGCGTGGCCGAGCCACACCACGGCCAGGAAGCGGTGCAGGTGGTGGGCTTCGTGGTGGTGCCCGCCGTGAAGGTGCCGTCGGCCTGGCACTGCCGCCAGATGGCGTCCGAGGAGCTCTGCACGCACACGCCCACGGCCACGTTGGCGTCCACGGTGCCGGAGTAGCACGTGACGGTGGAGCCGGTGCCCCAAGCGTACTCGCCCTTGAACTGGTTGTACTTCACCGCTACCAGGGACGAGCCGCCGATGTCGGTGCGGCCGCACTGGATGGCATACGCGCCCACCCAGGGCGTGTACGTGTAGAGCGCCGCGGTGGCCTTGTTGGCCGGCTTCACCGAGCACGGGTCCGAGGTGCTCTTCGTCACACCTGGCTTCCACCCGGAGATGGTGGCGCGGCCGGCGTCCAGGTCGACGAGGTAGCCGCGCATCTTCTTGGCCGAGCACTCGATCTGCTTGCCGAAGCCCGCATAGGAGGTGGAGCACCCGCCGCTATCGGGACAACCACAGCCAGTGGCCTTGGCCAGGTTGGCGGAGGTGCCGCTGGTGATGAGGCTCGACTCCGTCTGGATGCGCGCCAACATGTACAGCGGGCTGATGGTCTGGGCCTTGGACTGCTCCACGATGAGGGCCGCCGCCGTCTTGTTGCTCCACGCCGGGTCCTTGTAGGTGGCCAGGTACGAGCCCTTCTGCACCAGGAACTGCTGCACCTGCGCGGTGGTGATCCACTGGCCACCGGTGATGTCGGTGTCCTCGAGCAGCCGGTGCATGTCGTACTCGGTGGTGGCCGGCTCGAGCACCTCGCCGGTGAGCGCATCCACCACGGCGTCGTCCTCGGAGGGGCCACAGCCCACCAGGTACAGCGCCGGTAACAGGAACAGCGTGTATCGCAACTTCATCGCGTGCCTCGGGTAGGTCCGCGGAGCCGGGCGGACAGCCCGGACCTGCGGTGGGGGAGGACACGTCTTAGCACCAGGAAAATTCGTCTTCCTTGTTTTTCGAGAATACGGGAGACAATCCACATCCACGCCCCTGGCCCCTCATCGGGGCATGGGGAGGTCCTTCTCGAACACGGGGCTGTCGGCGAACGTCACCACGAGACCGATGCGCGTGGACTGGAGGGCCTCCCGCTCTCCGGTACCCACCCCCTGCGCGTTCAGGCCGATGGCCCACTGGTTGCCGAGCCGCATGTGTCCGCTCAACGCGTAGGAGACGCGCTCCGTCTCCGTATCGCCGAGCTTCGCGAGGGAGCGGACGTACTCCAGCCGGAGCGTGCCCGCCTTGCCGGCGTACGCGAGCGACGCGCCCGCGTCGACCCACTTGTCCATGCGGACGGTGGGCAGCGGCCGGTCGAACAGCACGCGGCCCTGTAGCGTCAGCTCGATGCCGGGCTCGGACAACCACTCGAAGCTCACGGCGCCGAAGCCCCGCTGGATGAGCAACCCATCTCCCTTCTCGGCGTTGAGGCCGGGTGTCACCCAGCGGCCTCCCGCCGAGGCGAAGAGGGCATTGGAGCCCGAGTGGGCATCCTTCGCGCAGCGCGCCATTCCGCTCTCGATGAGTTGGAGAAGCTCCTTCCGGGCGGCTTCAAGCTGGGACAGCTCGAACTCATAACGGGCCTGGGCCACCTGCTCCGTCTCGCCCCGCTTGCGGGGACGCGGCTGTGGAGGAAGTTCGAAGGTGGACACGGGCGGCTCCGTGGTGACGCGCGCGAGGCACTGGCTGTAGAGGGGACCGTAGATGCTCTGGTCTCCCAGCAGTTCGGCGGTGATGCCCGTGGCGAGGGTGCCGAAGCGCCCCATTGGATAGGTAATGCCCTCATAGGGGGTGCCGGGGAGGGCCGCGAGCGTGACCGCGCTGTCCTGGAAGACCCGGGTGAGCAGGTGGGTGCGCGCGTCGACGAACTGCTGGTACGTCTCGCGGTTGCCCTTGAGCACGATGTACGGGTTGAACTGGAGCGCCACCGAGGTGCTGCCGCCCTGGAAGGGCGCGCCCAGACTGCGCAGACTGGCCATCAGCGCATTGGGATTGGAGGGGTGGATGAGCTCTCCCGCGGCGGCGGGATCCAACCCCGCCGCCACTTCCGAGCCACCCAGGAGCATGCCGGGGAACTCGAGCGTGACCGTGCCCGCGTCGAGCACCCGCTCGGGGCGCAGGAACACGCCGCCGTCACCCGAATCGGTGTCGGAGACGACCCCCGCGTCCGTGCCCCCGTCCTGGGCGAGGGCGGGCGCGGAGAGGGAGAGGAACAGGAAGGCGAGGAAACAGGCGCGCGGGCTCATGGCTCGTCCACCCACCACGTGAGATTGATGATTTCAGAGTGAGCGCCGGGGGTCATCTTCACCTCGTCCCACAGCGGCTCGTCCACGCCCGCGTCCGGAAGCACGAGCCGGGCCTTGAAGGTGAAATCGGCGCCCGCGTCGTTCGGCTGGGCCACGGGAATGATGACTTGAACGAAGGACTCACCCGGCTCCATCGTCAGGAAGTTCGGGTCATTGAAGGCAATGGAGCGCGCGCTGGAGATGAACAGCGGCGGCTGCAGCAGCGCCTTCCGCGTGCCACACAAGCCTCGGACATACAGCGTGAGACTCACGCCATTGAGACTGCCGGCCGGAGCCTCCACTTCGAGACGAGCGTTGGTACGGCGCTCCCGAGCGACAGTAAGGGTTGTCTGGAGTTTGTCTGCCATGCGTCCCCCTGTGTGAGGCTCCAGCTTGCGCCAACGCGGGGTAGGTGGCCAGTGAAGACTCGGGTCAGCGCCCCATCCTGCGACGGGCGCGCTCGCGGGCCGCCTCCAGCGCCGAGTCCACGCCGTCCCCGGCGGCGCGCGCGTCGCCAGGCTTCGTCTCCTCGGGGGTGGCACTCGGGGCGGCCGGAGCCGTCGGACCCGGCGCCGCCACGGCCGCCACCGAGGGAGCCACCGCGCGCCGGGGCCTGGGTCCCGACAGGAAGCGGCGCACGGCCACCTCGGCCAGGAGCGCCGCCACCGCCAGACCCACCAGCCACGGTGCCAGCGGCACGCGGCCCTCGGACTCGGGGGCATCCTCGAAGAGGCCCGCCATGGACAAACGCTCCACGCCACCGCCCACGGCCGCCACCCCGCGCAGCACCTCCAGACCCTCCTGGGAGTTGCCGGGCTCGAACTCGGGCGCGTAGGGCAGCGTCACCGGAGGGGCCCGCAGCACCCGCGCGCCCAGCTTCACCACCGGGTGCCACGTGCCGCTGCCCGGCAGGGTGTACTCGGCCGCCACCCGGTCCTCGTCCTCCCAGCGCATGGGCACCTCCACCGGCTGGCTCCGCCCGTCTCCCGGCAGCAGCACCAGCGAGGGCAGCGCGCCCGGCAGCGCCTCTCCCGGAGCGAAGTCCAGCGTCACCCGCAGCAGGTTGCCCCGCCGCTCCGAGCGCGCCACCGCCTCGCCCGCCTCCCCCGTCCCGCCCATGGCCCAGCGCACCATGCCCTCCAGCGCCGGGCGCAGGCCGCTCCAGGAGCGCAGCTCGCCGGTGAACTCGCCATCCACCTCGGCCATGAAGGCCACCGTGCGCCCCGCGCCGCGCGGCCATAGCGCCAGCACCGGCGCCGCGTTGTCGTCGAGCGTCCGCAGGGCCACACTCGCGCGCGGCCGCAGGTACGTGAGGTTGTAGCCGCCCACCTGGG
Source organism: Archangium lipolyticum (assembly GCF_024623785.1). NCBI lineage: Bacteria > Pseudomonadati > Myxococcota > Myxococcia > Myxococcales > Archangiaceae > Archangium > Archangium lipolyticum. Next base: position 13,069 of record NZ_JANKBZ010000019.1, on the reverse strand, counting down.
GCAGCCCCAGCGCCGGCAGCCTCCCGAGCAGCGGCAGGTCCGGCGCGGCCTCCAGCGAGGCGGGCTCGTCCACGAAGGTGGCCCGCGCCACGGCGATGGTCTCTTGGCTGAAGATGCGCGGCAGGCTCGTCGCGTCCTCGGCGAAGTAGATGCGGCCTCCCCCCTTGGCGGCGATCTCCCTGAGCAGCGCCGCGTCCACGTCCTTCTCCGAGCCCAGGCCGATGACGGACACCGTCACCTTCTCGCCCTGGAGCCTCGCGAGCGTCTTCAGGTAGTCGTCCGGCTCCTCCGAGTCCGCCGCGTCCGAGAAGAGCAGCACGTGCCGCGTGGCCTTGTCGCTGCCGAGGATCTGCTCCTTGCCCTCGCGCAGCGCCTCGCCCACGTAGATACCGCCACCACCGCTGAAGCCGCGCGACACCTCGTTCAGCGGAAGCCCCTCCTCCACGGGACTCATGGGGAAGATTTCGTGCACCTCGGTGTCCACCATGTGCACGGACACCTCGTCCTTCTCGTTGAGCAGCGAGAGGGCGCCCACCACGCCCTCGGCGGCCAGCTCCATCTTCGTGCGCCCGTCCGGGACACGGACGCCCATGGAGCAGCTGCAATCCATCAGCACGCTCATGGCGAGCGCCGTGCGGCGCTGCTCCTCGCGCATCTCCAGCGACACTGGAAGCAGCGGCTCCACGGGCGAGCGGCGGTAACCTCCCTCGCCGAAGCTGGAGCGGCCCCCCGTCATCACCAGTCCGCCACCGGCCTGCTCCACGTAGGCCGCGAGCGCGCCGAGCCCCGGCTCACCGAGCCGGTTGGCGTCCACGTTCTCCAACACCACCGTGCCCACGCCGTCCAGCGCATCCAGTGTCAGGGGGAAGGGCGCGCGCACCTCCAGCACCAGCCCCGCCGTGCGCAGGGCCTTGGACAGGGTGCCCTCGGGCTGATCCGTGAGCAGCAGCACCCGGGGAGGACCCTCCACGCGCAGCACCGCCTGCCCCACGTCGTTCTCCACCACGCCGTCTCCCGGCGCCTCCACCGTCAGCCGGTAGGCCGCGAGCCCCGGCTCCTCCACCAGGTCACGGAAGGGCAGCAGGTTGGGCCCGGCGCGGAACTCGAAGGGCCCCTTCACCAGGACCTGGCCGTTGCGCTCCAGGCGCACCGTGCCGGAGACGGGCTGCGAGGCCTGCACCACTCCCGTCATCTGGAAGGGCTCGTGCGCCTTCACCAAGGACGGCACGTCCAGCGAGAGGACGGCCAGGTCGAGCGGCGCGTCATCGCGGGCGAGCTGGCGGAAGTCCACGGGAATGCCTCGGGCGGCGAGCCGCCGGGCCGCGCCCCTCGCGTCCGCGCCGGTGGCCCGGCCATCGGACACCACGAGCACCCGGCCGGTGCGGCCCGGGGGAATGAGGGCGCCCGCCGCGTCCAGCGCCGCCGACACGTCCGAGGCCTCCGCGTCCACGGGCCGGGTGAAACCACCGAAGCGCCCCGACTCGGAGAGCGGCTGCTCCACCCGGGCCTCGCGCCCGAAGGAGATGACGCCCACCCGGTCCCCGGGCCGCCGCTGCGTCTCCAACAGGCCCACCAGCTCCGAGGCCACGCGTCCCGCGTCGGCGGGCATGGAGCGCGAGCGGTCCACCACCACCACCACGTCGCTGCCCGCGCGGCGGAGCAGCAGCTCGGGGCCGGCGAGCGCGCCCACGCCGAGGAGCAGCAGCGCCCAGCGCAGGGCCATGGGAGGGCCGGGACGCCGGCCGAGCTTCCACAGGAAGAGGCCCAACGGCAGGAGGAGCACCAGCGCCTGGGGCAGGGAGAAGCTCATTCGGGGTCACACCATGCTACCCACCGGAATAGGGCCGTGAAAGAGGGTGCACCCCTACCGGGGGCGAGACGCCCCCCCCCGCGCCAACGACCACCGCGCGAGCGGCCCCTGAGCCGCTCCAGGTAGCTCCGTGAGAGGAGCCCCCCTCAGGAGGACTCGCCGCCGCCCGCCTGCGTCAGCGCGGGCGGCACCGCCTGCCCCAACTCCAGACACAGCGCCTCGGCCTTCTTCAGCTCCTGCTTCAGCGCCTTCTGGTGATTGCGGCTCTTCACCAGCGACTCCCGTCCCAGCAGCCGGAAGGCCTCGTCCCGCCCCACCTGCAGCACCGCCTCGGCCAGCACGAAGCCCCGCAGGCTCTCGGCCAGGTCGATGTCGAGTGGAGTCTGCCGCCGTTGCGCCTCCAGCACGAAGGCCCGCGCGGCTTGGCTCAGCGCATCCAACAGGGGCGAGTCCTTCGCCCCTCCTTCATAAGCAAGCGCCTGCTGGATGTGGGCCTCGCGCAGCACCAACTCCGAGGTGGTGCTCCCCTGCTCCACGAGGGCCAGCGTGTAGGCGCGGCGGATGAGGTTGTCGAGTTGCCGCAGGTTGCCTGGCCAGGAGCCCTGCTCCAGCCACTTCTCGGCTTCCGGCGCCAGACGCGCCTCCCCCCCCGAACGCTTCTCCCGGTGGTGGCGCGTCAGCATGTAGCGCGCCCAGGGACCAATCTCATCCCGCCGCTCGTCCAGCGGAGGGAGCCGCACGGGCAGCACGTTGATGCGGTAGTACAGGTCCTCCCGGAAGGTGCCCTTGCGCACCGACTCGAGCAGGTTCGCGTTGGTGCCGATGATGAAGCGCACGTTGGCCCGCTGCTCACTCCCGGCGTCTCCGAGCGTCCGGTAGGTGCGCTCCTCCAACACACGCAACAGCCCCGCCTGGGCCTTGAGGGACAGCTTGTCGATCTCATCGATGAAGAGCGTGCCGCCCTCGGCCCGCGCCAGGCAGCCGGGGTTGTCCTTCACCGCTCCCGTGAAGGCCCCCTTGCGCCAGCCGAAGAGCTCCGCCATCTGCAGCTCCTCGGGGATCATCATCAGGTCCAGGCTCTCGAAGCGGCGCGGCTGGCGCGGGGAGCGCTCGTGGCACCAGCGAGCCAGACGGGACTTGCCGGCCCCCGTGGGGCCACTGATGAGGAGCGTCTCCTCCTGTTGAGCGAAGACGCGCAGCACCGCCATCAGGCTGGCCATGGAGGAGCCGACGACGGGCAGGTACTCGTCCGTCTCCGGCATGGCGCCCGGGCGCGGCGGCAAGCCCTTGAGGAAGGGGGCCGCCAGGTCCACGGCGAGCTGCAGCCGGGGACCCACTCCCAACCAGATGAACTCCTGGCCGAGCGCCGCCATGCAGCTCGCCTCCAGGGCGATCATCCCCTCGATACGCCCGCCGGGCAGACGCAGGGGCAGGACGCACACGTGTGTGGCCTCACGGCTGAGCAGCCGCTGCTGGCTCTCGGAGGAGAAGGCCGCCCCCAGGAGCGGCCTGGAGAGGCTGAGGGCCGGTGCCTGGTGGGGCCGCAAGGTGCCCAGTCCCACGTCGATGGAGACGGCACAACCGTGCTCCACCACCGCGCGCCAGGCGGAGGCGGAGGCCAGCAGCGCCGTCTGGGGCCCATTGGCCAGGGGGCGCGCCACATCCCCCGGAGACGGGGTCTCCATCGCCTCCCGCTCCAGCGCCATCAACCGGCTGTAGGCATCCTCCGGCCGCAAGTGCACCACCGCGCGCAGCAGCGAGCCCTGTCCAGCGAAGCGGCTGGCCTCCAGCGCCTGCCCAGCCATCCGCAACAGCGTGCGCAACGTCGTGAGCGCGGCCTGCTCGAAGTGCCTCGCGGAGAGCAGCGCGGTGGTGAGGGATGAGAGTTCCTCGGTCATTGCCTCCCCTTGTCTCGGTGCGGCGTTCCCATGATGGGAGATCACCCAGGATGACATCCCCGCCCCCGACCAACCAGGAACCACGAGTACAACCGTTGAAGTCGTCAGCCTCTCACTCTGTTGGAATCATGGAAGCAGCCGCACCGCGAATCGAGCGGTCAGCGGACTGCTAGACTCCAGCCCTCATGGACAGTCTCTCCACCCGCCAGGCCCCGGCCGAGCCACTCGCGCCACAGGCCCCCTTGCTGCCGGCGGGCACCATCATCGCTGGCCGCTTCACCCTGGAAGCCCTCGCGGGCCACGGCGGCATGGGCACCGTCTATCGCGCCACGGACGCGCTCTCTGGCCAGCGCGTGGCCCTCAAGCTGCTGCACCCCTCCCCTGACGCCACTGCGCCCCGGCGCTTCACCCGCGAGGCCGAGCTGCTCTCCGCGCTGCGCCACCCTGGCATCGTCGCCCATGTCGCGCACGGCCACTCCGAGCAGGGGCTGCCCTTCCTCGCCATGCAGTGGCTGGAGGGCGAAACCCTCGCCCAGCGCCTCTCCCACGCGCCTCTGAGCCCGCGGGAGACGCTCGCCCTTCTGCGCCGCACCACCGAGGCCCTCGCCGCGGCCCACCAGCAAGGCGTCATCCACCGCGACCTCAAGCCTTCCAACCTCTTCCTGCGCCATGCCCGCACCGAGGACGTGGTCCTGCTGGACTTCGGCCTGGCCCGCCACGTGCTGCCCTCCACCGTGATGACCGCCAGCCAGATGTTGCTCGGCACTCCGGGCTACATGGCGCCGGAGCAGGTGTCGGGCCAGGGGCAGCTCACCCCCGCCGCCGACGTCTTCTCCCTGGGTTGTGTCCTCTACGAGTGCCTCACCGGCAAGCCCCCCTTCTCCGCGCCCCACCTGATGGCCGCCCTGGCCAAGATTCTCTTCACCGAGCCCGTGCCCCTGCGCGAGCTGTGCCCCCAGCTCCCCTCCGGCTTCCAGGAGCTGCTCGGGCACATGCTGGCCAAGGAGCCCGCGCGCAGGCTTCCAGAGGCCTCCAGCCTCATGAAGGCCCTGGAGGAACTCCAGACGCGGTTGGAGGCGGGGCCCGGCGTCGCCGCGCCCCAAGGCACGCGTCCGCCCTGCCTGTCCCATGCCGAGCAACAGCTCGTCACCGTGATGCTGGCCGCTCCACGCGCCACCGCCGGGCATGCCCCCGGGCCGCAGGACTCGCGGCTGGCGCTGCGTGACTCCCTGCGCGCCCTGCTGGCCCCCCAGGGAGCCCGCGTGGAGCTGCTGGCCGATGGGGCCCTCGTGCTCACCCTGGTGGCCTCCCGCGGCTCCGCCACCGATCCCGCGGCCCTCGCCGCCCGCTGCGCCATCTCACTGATGGAGCGCTGGCCGGAAGCCGCCGTGGTGCTCACCACCGGCCGTGGCGCCCTGGACGACCACCTGCCCGTGGGGGAGGCCATGAACCGCGCCGGCCTGCTGCTGCGCCAGGTGGAGTCGCTGCCCCCGGACTCCACTCCGGTGCTGTTGGACGAGGTGACGGCGGGGCTGCTCGGCCCCGGCTTCCTGCTCACCCGGCATGACTCGGGCGTCATCCTGCTGCGGGGCGAGCAGTTGGGCGTCGACGAGTCCCGCCCCCTCTTGGGCAAGCCCACCCCCTGCGTGGGCCGCGAGCAGGAACTGGCGCTGCTGGACCTGGCCTTCACCCACTGCGTGGAGGAATCCACCGCGCAGGCCGTGCTGGTGACGGCTCCGGCTGGCGCCGGCAAGTCCCGGCTCCGCCATGAGTTCCTCCGCCGCCTGGAGCGCCACCAGCCGCCTCCCCTGGTGCTGCTGGGCCGTGGAGATCCCATGAGCGCGGGCTCGGCCGATGGCCTGCTCGCCCAGGCCTTGCGCCGGTTGTGCGGCCTCTCCGGCGGAGAGCCGCTCGAGGCCCGCCGGGGGCGGCTGTTCCAACGTCTCGGCCAGCACCTGCCCGAGGCCCAGGCCCGGGAGGTGGCCGAATTCCTCGGAGAACTGTGTGGCATTCCCTTCTCCGATGAGCACAGCCCGCGCCTGCGCGCGGCGCGTGGGGATCCGCGACTGATGAGCGCCCAGGTGGACCGGGCGCTGGTGTCCTTCCTTCAGGCCGAGTGCGCCCGGCATCCGGTGCTCCTGGTGCTGGAGGATCTGCACTGGGGCGACATCCTCACCCTCCGGCTGGTGGACGAGGCGCTGCGGGAGCTGTCCGAGCAGCCCTTCATGGTACTGGCCCTGGCGCGGCCCGAGGTCGATCAGCTCCTCGCCTCCTCCCCGGTATCGAGGCGCCTGCAGCCGATGCCGCTGCGAGGATTGAGTCGCAAGGCGGGAGCGCGCCTGGTGCGCGAGGTGCTCGGCGCGGACGTGCCCGACTCCGTCATCCAACAGCTCGTCGAGCAGGCCGCGGGCAATGCCCTCTTCCTCGAGGAGCTCATCCGCGGGGTGGCCGAGGGACGCGGGGGCAGCGCGCCGGAGACGGTACTGGCCATGCTCCAGGCTCGCCTGATGCGGCTGGAGCCCGGAGCCCGGCAGGTGTTGCTGGCCGCCAGCATCTACGGCCGCACCTTCTGGTCCAACGGCGTGGGCGCGCTGCTGGGCGAGAAGCGCTCCCCCGAGCAGTTGGACGGACAGCTCCGGCAACTCGTGGAGTTGGAATGGGTGGAGCCGCAACCGGCCAGCCGCTTCCCCGGCGAGGCCGAATACCGCTTCCGCCATGCGCTGGTGCGGGACGCGGCCCATGGGCTGGTGGCAGACAGCCACAAGCCCGTCGGGCACCAGCTGGCGGGAGCGTGGTTGGAGAACGCCGGTGAGAGCGACCCGCGCGTGCTCGCCGAGCATGCCGCGCTGGGCCAACAGCCCGAGCGCGCCATCCACCTCTACACCCGGGCCGCCGAGCAGCTCTTCGAGCGCCACGACATGCGAGGCATGGAGCGGTGCATGGAGGCGGCCCTGCGACTGGGCCCCAGCGAGGAGGCCTGGGTGCGGCTGCATGCGCTGCGGGCCACCGCGGCCTTCTGGATGGACGACCTCGCCACCCTGTACGAGGTGGGAAGCGCCGTGCTGCCCAGGCTGAAGCCGGGCGAGGCCCGGTGGAGCCATCTGCTCGGTGGGCTGGGCATGGGCTACGGCCAGAGCGGGCAGAGGGAGAACCTGCTCGCCCTGTACCGGCTGTTGCTCGACACCGAGCCGGAGCCCGAGGCCCGAGGCGCCTACCACCTCGCGCTGTGCTTCATGGGCACCATGACATGCTACATGGGCGCCATCGCCGAATCCGACGCGCTCTTCGAGCGGCTGGAGCGCACGGGCTCCGAGCTCATCACCTGGGACGCCATCGTGCGCGGCTGGAGATGCGTCGTCCATGGCTTCCGGAGCCTGTGCTTGGAGGGAGGACCCTGGCAGGCGCTGACCTGGACCGGGAAGGCCCGCCAGGCCTTCCGCGAGGTCGGCTCGGACCGCGACGAGGTGGCGGCCCTCGCGTGGGAGTCCCAGGCGCTGCTGGCGCTCGGAGACTTCGAGGGAGCCCTGGCGCTGGGACGGCAGGGCCTGGAAGTGGCGACACGGGTGGGGCAGCTCTTCGGCATCGCGCATACCCGGAACAACCTGATGCAGGTGCTGGCGGCCAGTCCCGAGCCGGCCCACCAGAAGGAAGCCCGCGCCCTGGCACTCGAGTGGGTGGAGGCGCGGCTCTCCAACCGGGTGCACCTGGGCTCCGCGCAGCTGGTGTTGGCGCGGGTGGTGGCGGGAGAAGGCGCCATCACCGAGGCCGAGGCCCTGGTGCGCCTGGCGTGCGAGACCCTGGCTCCATTCGGGTCTTTCATCGTCCTCGCTCGCTGGGTGCTGGGGGGGATACTGCTCGCCCAGGGACGCTCGGCCGAAGCCCGCCACGAGGTGGAGCTCGCGCTTCGGGAGCTGAAGGAAACAGGCGACGGAGGAATCGCCAAGGTGGGCCTGCTCCAGGTGCTGGCCGAGTCCTGCTTCGCCGAGGGCGCCACCTCCGAAGGAGAGGAAGCCCTGCGCAGTGCCCTGAGGTGCGTGCGTGCCCGCGCCGGTGAGATGCCCGACGCCGCCATCCGCGAGCGCTTCCTGCGGCGGGTGCCCGAGAACGTCCGCGTCCTCGAGCTGGCCCGCCAGCGCTGGGGCGAAACCCTCGGCCTGTAGACCCCCACCTTCATCGGCCCACCCACCTTGTGGTTTCCTTCATGGGGCACCCCCATGAGCCCGGACACCCCCTCTCCGTTTCGCATCCAGACGCAGCCACCGTCCGACCCCGAGGCCTTCCGGCGGGCGCTCTACGCCGGGGCCCTCTACAAACTGGCGCCTGGTGAGGCCTCACTGCGACTGGTACGAGAGGTGAACGGGCTGCTCGCGGAGACCTTCCGGGACGTGGGTGATGTGCGCGAAGCCCAGTTCCACCTGCCTCCCGCCGAGCACCTCGAGCGTCTGGGACGTGTGCGCCGCGTCCTGGCCGGGGATGCGCGGCTGCACCAGGGGGCTCGCGCGGTGCTGGCGGCCGCGGGACTGGAGCCGGGCGAGTACGCCATCGACGTGCCCCGGCTGCGCGGCGTGCTGCACCGCGGACATGAGATTCCCGCCGCCGCTCCGGCCTACTTCGTCCACCGCGACACCTGGTACGCCAACCCGCGAACGCAGCTCAACTGGTGGCTCGCGCTCCACGACGCCTCGGAGGAGGAGACGTTCACCTTCTTCCCCGAGGTCTTCGAGCGGCCGGTGCCCAACTCCTCCGCCGCCTTCGACTACCGGACGTGGCTGGCCCAGGCGGGGTGGCAGAACCCGAAGCGGAAGGTGAACGCCGAGTATCCCACGGCCACCGTCCCACTCGACGGGATGCGGGAGCTCGGCTTCGCGTGCCGGGCGGGCGAGGTGCTCGTCTTCTCCGCGGCGCACCTGCACGGCACGCGCCCTCACATCTCGGGGCGCACGCGCTTCAGCGTCGACTTCCGTGTCGTCCATCTCGAGGACCACCGCCGGGGCCTCGGCGCTCCCGACGTGGACAACCGCTCGACCGGCTCGGCGCTCGAGGATTACCTCCCTCCCACGGCGGCCTCCGCTGGAGGCTCACCCTGAGCCCGCCCGCCGGTACCTTCCTGGAGCACCTGCGCGCCATCGCCACCGCGCACCCGCACCGGGTCGCACTGGAGTCGGAGGACACCCGCGTCACCTACGCGGAGCTGCTCCAACGGGCCACCGCGCTCGGCGCGCACTTGAGGCGGCTCGGGGCGGGGCCCGAGCACATCGTCGGGCTGTTCATCGAGAAGTCCCCCGAGTACGTCATCGCCCTGCTCGGGGTGTGGTGCACGGGAGCGGCGTTCGTGCCGCTGGAGCCCACGCTGCCCGCCACGAGGCTCGGCTTCATGGCGCGCGACTGCGGGCTCCGGCTGGTCCTGGCACGTCGAGGCGTGGAGCCCCGGGTCGAGGGCCTGGAGTCCCGTATCGTCCTGCTCGAGGACGTCCCGGAGCGAGCCCCGGCCGACGAGCTTCCGGGCGAGCCGCCGCGCCCCGACGACCTGGCCTACGTCATCTACACCTCGGGGACGACGGGGACGCCCAAGGGCGTGCTCGTGCCGCACACGGGGCTGGTCAACCTGCTGCTCGCGCAGATCCGCGCCTTCGCGCTCGACGAGACGAGCCGCGCCACCCTCTACCTGTCAACGAGCTTCGACGCGTCGCTGTCGGACATCGGCACGGCGCTCCTGTCCGGCGCGACGCTCTGCCTGCCCCCCGCGCATGCGCTCCAACCCGGACCCGGGCTGATGTCGCTGCTGGCCGGATGGCGCATCACGCACGCGGATCTGCCCCCGTCGCTCCTGCGGGCCTTCGAGCCGGAGGCACGGCCCCCCACGCTGCGCGTGCTCGTCATTGGAGGCGAGCCCTGTCCTCCCGAGCGGGTCCGGCTCTGGGCGCGTCACCTGCGCGTGGTGAATGTCTACGGCCCCACCGAGGCCACCATCTGCACCAGTCTCTGTGTGTGCGACCCGGAGACGTGGACGCGCCCGCTGCTCGGCCGGCCGATTCCGAACATGCACTGGCGCGTGCTCGACGAGCGGGGCGAGCCCGTACCGCCGGGTACTCCCGGGGAGCTGTACCTCGGAGGGGTGGGGCTGGCACGCGGATACGTGAACCGTCCCGAGCTCACGGCGGCCCGCTTCATCGAGCACGGTGGCGAGCGCCTGTACCGGACGGGGGACCGCGTGGTGGAGGACGCGGAGGGGGAGGTGGAGTTCCTCGGCCGGGTGGATCGTCAGCTCAAGCTGCGGGGGCTGCGCATCGAGCCGGAGGAGGTGGAGGCGCACCTGCTGCGCCACCCGGGCCTCCAGGACGCGGCGGTCCTCCAGCGCCCGCTCGGAGCCGTGGGAGACACGGCACGCCCCGTGTTGGTGGCCTACGTGGTGCCACGTACCTCTGGGGAACCCCCAGCTCCGGAGGTGCTGCGCGCGCATCTCGCGGGCGTACTGCCCCGATGGATGCTGCCGCAGCGCTTCGAATCGTTGGAGCACCTGCCACGCACGGTGACGGGGAAGGTGGATTTCGAGGCGCTCTCCCGCCTGCCACTCACGGCGCGGCGCGAGTCGCGGGACCACGAGCCGCCCACCACGGAGCGGGAGCAACTGCTGTGCGAGCTCTGGGAGCGGGTGCTGGGCGTGGAGCCCGTGGGAGTGACGGACGACTTCTTCGCGCTGGGTGGAGATTCGTTGGGAGTGCTCCAGGTCGTCGCGGCGGCCGAGGCCCACGGGCTGCCGCTGCGGCCGGTGGCGATGCTCCAATACCCGACGATCGCCGAGCTGCTGGCCCACCTGGACGCGAGCGAGCCGAGGCCGGCCGATGACGGAGGCATGAGCGCGGAGGAGTTGCGCGCGGACGTGGCACTGGGGCCCGAATGGGAGCCCCTCCTGCGTGCGGCGCGGGAGCGGCCCGAGGCACCTCCTGGTGGCGGCATCCTGCTCACGGGGGCCACGGGCTTCCTGGGCGCGCGGCTGCTGCACGAGCTGCTGCGACGCACCAGGGCCCGGCTGCTCTGCCTCGTCCGAGGCCGGGATGATCAGGACGCCCGGGAGCGCCTGCTGCGCGTCCTGGAGACACGGGGCACCCCCGCCTCCCTGGACGAGGCCGCGCGCCTGGTGGCGCTCCGGGGAGACGTGGCGCGCCCACGGTGGGGCCTCGAGGAACACGCGTGGGAGCGGCTCACCCGCGAGGTGGGTCACGTCTACCACTGCGCGGCCCAGGTCAACATGGTGCTCCCGTACCACGCGCTGCGCGAGGCGAACGTCGGAGGCACGGAGCAGGCGCTGCGCCTGCTGGCCGAGGGAAGGCGCAAGTCGCTGCATTACATCTCCACGCTCTCGGTGTTCGTGTCCACGGACAGGAACACGGGGCGGCTGGAGGAGACGGACGAGCTGCGCGGCCCCCAGCGTGTCTTTGGCGGCTATGCGCAGACGAAATGGGCCGCCGAGCACCTCCTGCGCTCCGCCCGGGGCGACGCGGGACCCATCACGTACTACCGGCTCGGCCTCGTCACGGGGGACACGCGGACGGGGCACGCCTCTCCCACCGACTTCCTGTCCCTGTTCTTCCGTGGGGTGGCCTCGCTCGGTTGCGTGCCACGTGGCGCGGGCGAGGGGCTCGCGGTGGACGTCACGCCCGTGGACCACGCGGCGGCGGCGGTGGCGCACCTGTCCCTGCACGCGACACCGCCGGAGCCCTCGCGCACCTTCCACCTGGCCAATCCCCGGCCGCTGTCACTGCCCGTGCTGGTGGAGGCCCTGCGCTCCTTCGGGATTCCCCTCGCCACCGTGCCGGAGGAGGAGTGGCGGGCGCGGCTCGCCGGGCTCTCCCGGGAGGGAGGGGATTCGGCCGAGGCGGCCGCGTACCTGGCGCTCTGCCGGGGGCTGTCCGGGGGAGCCTTCGAGCGGCACCGGACGTTGGATCTCTTCCAGGCGACGGGGGCGGAGTTCGGCATGGAGCACGCGCGCGCGGGGTTGGCGGGCTCGGGGCTCGAGTGCCCGCCGGTCACCGAGGCACTGCTACACACCTATCTCCGGTATACGTTCGGGCGAGCCGAGAGCACATCATGAGCACGAAGAGCATTCGAGTCGCGGGGGGGGCGCGCCAGGGGACGGGCATGGTCCTCGGGAAGTTCATGCCGCCGCACCTGGGGCACGTCTTCCTGGTCGAGTTCGCGCGCGAGTACGTGAAGGACCTGACGGTGGTGGTGGGCACGCTGAAGGCCGAGCCCATTCCCGGGGAGCTGCGCTACGAGTGGATGCGGGAGCTCTTCCCGGACGTGCGGGTGGTGCACCTGACGGACGAGAACCCGCAGTATCCGCACGAGCACCCCCAGTTCTGGGACATCTGGCGGGACAGCCTGCGGCGGGTGCTGCCGGTGAAACCGGACTACGTGTTCGCCTCGGAGGGGTACGGCGCGAAGCTGGCGGAGGTGTTGGGAGCCGAGTTCGTGCCGGTGGACATCGCGCGGGGAGCGGTGCCGGTGAGCGGAACGGCGATCCGCAACGACCCGTGGACACACTGGCGCTACCTGCCGAGGTGCGTGCGGCCCTACTTCGCGCGGCGCGTGTGCGTCTTCGGCCCGGAGTCGACGGGGAAGTCGACCCTGACGAAGCGGCTGGCGGAGCACTTCGAGACGGTGATGGTGCCCGAGTACGCGCGGATCCTGCTGGAGCACAAGGGTCCCGACAAGATGGAGCTGGCGGACATGACGCGCATCGCGCGCGGGCAGGTGGCGGCGGAGGACGCGCTGGTGCGCGGCGCGAACCGGGTGATCATCTGCGACACCGACGTGCTGACGACGACCATCTGGAGCGAGGTGTTCTTCGGGGAGTGCCCGGAGCTCATCCGTCAGGAGGCGGAGCGGCGCGACTATGATCTCTACCTGCTGACGGACGTGGACGTGCCGTGGGTAGCGGATCCGGTGCGCTACCTGCCGAACGAGCGGATCTCGTTCCTGGAGCGTTGCGAGAACGCCCTGAAGTCGAGAGGCCGGCGCTACGTGAAGCTGAGCGGCTCATGGGACGAGCGCTTCGAGCGGGCGAAGGAAGCGGTGGAGTCGCTCCTCAAACCCGGCACGGGCACCTGACGAAGAGCATCCACGAAGAATCCCGAGGTCCCGTGTATGTCCCCTCTCCCTCTGGGAGAGGGCTAGGGTGAGGGTATTTCCCCATACTGAGGGCCCCACGGGAATCGGGACACGGAGGCGACCACCCTCACCCCCCGCCCTCTCCCAGAGCTGAGCATTAGCCACATTTGGCCAACCGGGGGAATGGTGCGCCGCATTCCATGACTTATAGAGTCATGAGGAAGGAGATGACGGCAGCAGTAGCTTCGCT